>JAVLCL010000101.1:0-8983 GCA_031580825.1 Halothece sp. Uz-M2-17 | reverse complement strand
CTGTATCACCCAGTTGCCACATGACTTGCACCGCCAAAAAAGCAGCGAATGTAAATAATGCAGTGCCTACCCACACATAGCCACTGCGATGCAGCTTAAAAATCGGTTTTGCATCCGATAATTGTCCAAACCAGACCCGTGCTGGGGCAACAAATTGATGCAAGGCTAATGTTCCCGCAGCAACGGTGGCCGGAATCCCCAATTCAGATATCATCACCCGATTCAGCACACCAAGAGTAAGAATCGACATAATGCCTAACCCCATTTGAAACAGTCCCAACCGAAACATTGTGATTAACTTAACGGGTGGTAGTGGTAAAGGGGACTTTGGGGTTGAAGAATCATTAAGGTCACTGGTTGTCATTATGCTTGACTCAGGAGGAACACTAAGTGTCAATGTACAGCCATATATTTTAACAAAGTTGCTGAATAGTCCTCATGGCAAGCCGGATTAAAATCGCCTCATTTAATGTAATCTCATTTGGAAAATGATCGTGATAAAAAATCGACCCAACTCGTTTACAAGTTGAGCCGAAAAGTGTTAGAATTGGCTGCCTATAAGTACATGACTGATTAATTTCGACTATTTGCAGTTACAGCTTGCTCTTCCTCAGGTTGAACAACTCTAAGGCTGGGGAAGAGGAAGTGGTTTTCTTCCACATACTGTGCTCCAAAGAGCCCTTTTTCTGCCCAAAAATACCGATCTGTGGTATGTTCATTCCGTCTCACCACGACGAGAGCTGGAGGAGCAATTCCTTTGGCAGAAATATATTTTCTCGCTGCAGTTACTGGTTTATATTCTCCACTTTCGATATTATATTGAGGCACTAAGGAGAGGATTTTCCGTCCTTCCTGGCGACGACGACTTTTGCGCTTGCGTTTTCTTGCCAAGTCCGTTACCTCCTAGCTTGATTTATAAATGTAATGGCAGTTACAAAATTCGTGCCAATTATAGGTTGAACTGGCAAATTTTTCAAGTTGTGCTCTTTCCAGAACCGCAAAGAGCCAACGCCTTGCTAGATGAGGCTCCCGCTTGCCTCAAGTTGGTAACAATGGCAACATTTTGGTTATTTATCTTAAATATTCTTAACATTTAGAGCCTTGTTTGTAAGTTTTGGCATCGACAACTTTTTAGTCACACAATGAAAAGCCTTTTTACTCAAAACCCCTACCTTGCCTAAATCTAGGGGTAGGGGGAGTTCATGCTAGGATAACGTTGCTATAAACACTGACCAGTAACGTTAGTTGTCGCTAATATTTAATGAAAGCTAGGTTGATGACGAATCAGATTTAAAAACTCTTCTCGGGTTTTTTGATCTTCTTGAAATACCCCTAACATGGCACTGGTTACTGTCCAAGAACCGGGTTTTTGCACCCCGCGCATCACCATACACATATGAGTTGCTTCAATCACAACAGCAACGCCTTGCGGATCAAGAATCGTCTGGATTGCTTCTGCAATTTGACGGGTGAGACGTTCTTGCACTTGTAAACGCCGAGAATACATTTCCACAATGCGAGCTAACTTACTTAAGCCCACTACCTTTTGATTCGGAATATAAGCGACATGAGCTTTGCCCATAAACGGTAACATATGATGCTCACAAAGACTAAACACATCAATGTCTCTGACCAGAACCATTTCATTGTGTCCCTCGTCAAAAATAGCACCATTAACAAGCTCTTCAAGAGACTGTTCATAGCCTTGGGTGAGAAACTGCATCGCTTCAGCAACGCGCTTGGGGGTTTTGAGGAGTCCTTCTCGTTCGGGATCTTCTCCCACTCCTTGCAATAGCGTTTTCACCGCCCCCATCATTTCTTGCATTTGGGTATCTTGAGTGCTGTCTTTAGTCACCGCTGCTTCAACAGAGGAAGCACTATCGAGAGACACTTGGTTGGTTACTTTTTTCACTGAACCGTTGGACATTGAACTGTTGGATGAAGCAATTGTCATAACTAAGAGTAAATTTCCTTACCTCGTTTATATTATTTTGATTGGGAAAACCTAAACTTTGGCTTAAAGTGCCCCAGCACTAGGCATTAGAGTCATTTCCTCGATGACTGCTTGTTGGGGAAGTAAAGCAGCTTGTACGATGGTTGTTGCTACCACTTTCGGGTCAAGCATTGCCGAGCGATTGAGTTCCATTTTGACAGTATCAGTATCCCAAAGGGGAGTATTGACCGCTCCAGGAGCAATACTAATGACACGAATGCCATTTTCTTTTTCCTCTCCGGATAAAGCCTTAGAAAGCGTAATCAGTCCTGCTTTACTCACACTATATGCCCCCCAACTCGGGAAAGGATTATGAGCAGCAACAGAAGCAACATTAATAATTGTTCCCTCGCCCCGACTCCGCAAGGTAGGTAAAACTCCTTGAATACATTGAAAAACACTGGTTAAGTTGAGATCAAGGACTTTTTGCCAGTCTTCGAGGGGGGTGTCATTAAGTGGGTTGGTGTATCCCATTCCAGCATTATTAACTAAAATGTCGATGCCACCAAAATCAGTAACTGCTGCTTGAATTTGGTCTTTTACAGTCGTCACCTCTGCTAAATCAATTAGATATGGTTTAACTGTTACTTGGGACTCGATTTCAGTGATAATATCTTTTAATCTCTCTTGAGAGCGTCCCACCAGAGCAAGATCAACCCCTGCTTGTGCAAAGGCGCGGGCAGTTTCTTTCCCAATTCCGCTACTTGCACCTGTAATCAGGGCTTTTGGGCGACTCTGGGACTCATCCATGTTTCCTCCAAAATTGATAATCAATTAAAGCCTAATTTTTCTTTTCCCTCTTTCTACTCCAAAGTCCTATCTTATTCTCTAAAGAAGGATTCAACTTGATCTTGCCATAGGATTGTGATTTTAAGGTGAAAGTGCGATGGGAGTGAAGGTGAGGACATGGTATAACTTCCTCAAATAGGGGAAAAGAGAAGCATTCAGCAACTACTTACACTCTTTTTTTAAAAAATGTAAAGTTTCTGAGCCTTGCCTATTGTATCACCTGATCTGGTATTAATCGATTATTGTCTATAATTGTTTATCTTGAAAAAAACCATGATTTTACTTCCTGATCACTTTTGGCAGCAAGTGGAGGCAACCACTGCCAGTGCGACTGCTTGTGGCGCGTTACAGCCCATCCCAACTGCTTATGAAATTATTGACTGTCAAGGGATTCCATTTTTAGTTAGGATTTTAACAAAGTTAATTAAGAAAGAAGAAGAAAAAGCAAAGCAAGCTGAATATAGAGAGAAAACGGGGCAAGATTTTGATCCGTTTCTTCCTTATGAAGAAGAGTTATTTGTCAGTGATATTTCCGAAACTCATCTCTGTTTACTCAATAAATATAATGTTGTTGATCATCATTTATTAATTGTTACTCGTGATTTTGAAGAGCAAGAAGATTTAATTAATCATAGGGACTTTACTTCTCTTTGTGCTTGCTTACAAAAAGTTAATGGTCTAGGCTTTTATAACTCAGGAAAAGATGCGGGAGCTTCGGTTCGACATAAACATTTACAGTTAATTCCTAATTCGCTGGCTCCCGATTTAAATGAAATTCCAATTACCTCAGCCCTGAGAACAGCTGATTCTTCAAATACAATTCAACAAGTTCCTTTATTGCCCTTTTGTCATGGTTTCACTTGGCTTAATTTAGATTGGACAGCTTCTCCTGACACCATTGCAGAAGAAGTATTGGCAACTTATAAACAATTACTCAAAACAATTAATTATCAGTCTGGTCTATCTTATAACTTTTTAATGACTCGCCAATGGATGCTTATTATTCCCCGAAAACAGGAAAGATTTCAATCCATTGGCATTAATTCTCTTGGTTTTGCAGGTGCGTTATTAGTTAAAACTGAAGCGGAATTACAACTTGTTAAAGAAGAAACTCCTCTTAAGGTTTTAAGGACTGTTGTCAAAGAAAAAAGCACTAATTAAACCCATGACTACAAAAAAAGAAAGTTACAGTAATCAACTCTCCTTAAGGGTGGGGTGGGCGTTGCCCCTACTACTTGCCTTATCCAAGAATTGCTACAGATCTTTTGCATATTGCTTTAAAGTTTCTAAAGAAATCACTTCTAAAGCACGGGCATGAGTTGAACCTAAAATGACAGGTGGGGCAACGCCTGCTTGTCGGGCTTCTTCCCAACGAGAGGCACATAAACACCAACCGTCTCCAGGTTTTAGTCCTGGAAAATTAAACATGGGTCGAGGTGTACTTAAGTCATTTCCTTGACCTTTTGTATAGTCTAAAAACGCTGCTGTCATTTCTGCACAAACCACGTGCATTCCAAAATCTTGACCGCCAGTGTTACAGTAACCATCACGATAAAAACCTGTTTTTGGGTCGTTACAGCAGGGTTGTAATGGTTCTCCTAGGACGTTTTTTGCTTCAGTCATGATGATTTATAATTGGATTGATATCGTCATTACCTATTGTGCCAAATGTATTTGATCAGAACCTCTTTTTAAGGAATTGGATATTAATCAATCACAAAGACACAAAGAACGCAAAGGGGTTATGGGATTATGTTAAGTTGTCAGAGGTTGATAGGGTTTATACTACATATTTTTTAAGATAGATTTTTTAAAGAATGAATCAATATTTTGCGACAGTGGCACGAGGATTAGAAGAGATTGCAGCCCAAGAATTAACAGAATTAGGCGCGAAGAATATTATTCCTAAGTTTACGGGTGTAGAGTTTCAAGGGGATCAAAAACTACTTTATCAAGTCAATCTTTGGTCGCGCATCATTTTTCGGGTTTTAGTTCCAATTTTTAAATTTCCCTGTCAAGATCCGGAACAACTTTATGAGGGAGTTCGACAAATTGATTGGGATAATTATCTTTCCCCTGAAGAAACATTAGCGGTGCATTGTACGGGAAAAAATGAACAGTTGAATCATACTCATTTTAGTGCGCTACAAGTGAAAAACGCGATCGCGGATCAGCAAAGAGATCACTTTGGAAAACGGTCTGATGTTGATGTAGAGTCTCCTGATTTAATTATTAATTTGCATATTGAAGCAACACACGCGATCCTCAGTTTAGATAGTACAGGAGATAGTTTACACCGTCGAGGATATCGCCCTGCTATGGGAACTGCACCCTTAAAAGAAACCTTTGCCTCTGCTTTGTTAGCGATGACGGATTGGGACACTGATTTACCTTTACTTGATCCGATGTGTGGATCGGGAACGTTTCCCATTGAAGCTGGATTAAAAGCCTTAAAGATTGCCCCTGGATCATTTAGAAAAACCTTTGCTTTTGAGAAATGGTCTGATTTTAATCGGGAACTTTGGGAACAAGTCAAAACCGAAGCCAGACAGCAAGAATTGTCACAACTTCCAGCAGGGATTTATGGGCGCGATCGCGCTTGGGAAATGTTAGAACAAGCGCAAGTGAATGTCGAAAATGCAGGACTAGATAATCACATTAACTTCACCCGCATGGAACTTTCAGAACTCGAACCCCCCAGCGATCAAGGTATTATTATTTGTAATCCTCCCTACGGCAAGCGTCTGGGAGAAGTGAAAGAATTAGGACATCTGTATAAAGAACTGGGAGATATTTTTAAACAACGGTTTAAAGGTTGGATCGCTTATGTTTTATCTGGGAATAAAGAACTGACCAAAAAAATTGGGTTAAGAACCTCAAAACGAATTCCGGTTTATAATGGGTCGCTTCCTTGTACCTTGTTAAGATATGAACTCTTCTGAATAGTTGGATTAACGGTGAGGAGAAAAAATGCTTGCTAGGATTTGGAGTGCAGCTATTGTGGGCATTGATGCGGTGAAAGTGGGGGCGGAAGTGGATGTTTCCGGAGGACTCCCCGGCATTGTCGTGGTGGGATTACCGGATACTGCGGTGCAAGAATCACGGGAAAGAGTAAAAGCAGCTTTGAAAAACTCCGGTTTTGCCTTTCCCATGCGCAAGATTGTTATTAACCTCACTCCTGCGGACTTACGGAAAGAGGGTCCCAGTTTTGATTTACCAATTAGTGTCGGCATTTTAGCAGCTTCAGAACAAGTAGATGGCAGTTTATTAGGGGATTACTTATTTCTCGGAGAAGTTTCTCTTGATGGCAGTTTACGCCCTATTGCTGGGGTTTTACCCATTGCTGCAACGGCAAAAAAACTGGGGATGACAGGAATTGTAGTTCCTGCGGATAATGCCCAAGAAGCTGCGGTAGTGGAAGGGTTAAGCGTCTATGGCTTTCAAAACCTTTCAGAAGTTGCCCAATTTCTTAATCAACCGGAAAAGCATCAACGAGTCAAACTAGATGCAAAAGCCGAACTGAACACCCAGTTTGTGTCTTGTCCCGACTTAAAAGATGTAAAAGGACAAGCCCACGCCCGTCGCGCTTTAGAAATTGCTGCGTCTGGAGGTCACAATTTAATCCTCGTTGGTCCGCCTGGCAGTGGAAAAACCATGTTGGCAAAACGGCTACCTGGGATTTTACCACCGTTATCTTTTGCAGAAGCCTTAGAAGTGTCTCAGATTTATTCTGTTGCTGGTTTTCTAAAGGATCGCGGATCATTAGTAAAAGAACGTCCCTTTCGCAGTCCCCATCATTCCGCATCTGGTCCGGCGTTAGTGGGAGGCGGGAGTTTTCCGCGTCCGGGCGAAATTTCTTTGGCCCACAAAGGTATCTTATATCTTGATGAATTAACAGAATTTCGACGGAATGTGTTAGAGTTTCTTCGCCAACCCTTAGAAGATGGGTCAGTGAGTGTTTCTCGCACTCGTCAATCGGTTGTTTTTCCGGCTGGGTTTACATTGATTGCGAGTACGAATCCTTGTCCTTGCGGGTATTATGGCGATCCGATTCAACCGTGTACTTGTTCGGCGTATGTGAGGGAAAAATATTGGGCGAAGTTATCGGGTCCTTTGATGGATCGCATTGATTTGCAGGTGAGTGTGAATCGTCTCAAACCAGAAGAAATGACAAAACAAGATATGGGAGAATCTTCAGAGGCGATTCGGAAACGGGTAATTGCAGCCAGAGAAAAAGCGCGCGATCGGTTTCAAAATGAGGGTAACATTAGTCATAATGCGCAAATGCAAAGTCAACAGTTACGAAAATATTGCCAATTGGATGACACCAGTCGCACCCTTTTAGAAAATGCGATTCGCAAGTTAGGATTATCCGCTAGAGCAATGGATCGCATTTTAAAGGTCGCTCGCACGATTGCGGATCTAGCAAATGCTGAGCATATTGAACCGTCTCATATTGCAGAAGCGATTCAATATCGGGCGCTCGATCGCGCTTAAATTTTGAGGGAAAGAAGGGTAACTTGACCAAATAACGAATAACATAACAAATTTTATGTCAATCGCACTAACGCTTAGTATCTTATTATTTGCTCTAATTTGCTTTGCAACAGAGTGGTTTCCCGTTGATTTTACCGCGTTAATTGTTGCTATTTTGCTAATGCTATTTGGGATTGTAACCCCAGAAGAAGGGATTTCTGGGTTTAGTAATCCCGCCACCATTACAGTCATGGCGATGTTTATTCTCAGTGCGGGGATTTCGCGTACTGGTGCGATTCAAGTTGTGGGCGATTGGTTATTAAAATGGGGCGGAAAAACGATCCATCAACAAACTTTTATTATGGGGGGTGTTGTTGGTGGAATTACTGCGTTTATTAATAATACGGCTGTGGTTGCGGTTTTTTTACCGATTATTGAAGATTGGTGTAAAAAACAAAAGATTCCCGTTTCTCAGATGTTAATGCCCCTCTCTTTTGCCACAATTTTAGGGGGAACAATTACTTTAATTGGGACATCAACCAATCTTTTAGCAAGCAGTATTTCTGAACAACTGGGCTATGGTTCATTTGGCTTATTTCAATTTACAGAAGCTGGAATCATTAAATTTGTAGTTGGTTTGTTGTATCTTTCAATTGCTTCTCCTTGGTTGCTTCCCCATCGTAAACCGAATAATAATGGTTCTTATGCTCAAACCTATCAACTGAAAGATTATGTTAGCGAATTAGTCATTTCTCCTCGTTCTAATTTAATTAAACAAACCCTACGTTCTAGTGAAGTGCAACGGAAGTTTGATATTGATGTATTAGAAATTATTCGAGATGGGGTTCATTTTTCGCAACCTCTTGCAGATAAAGTATTAAATGCGGGTGACATTTTATTAGTACGGGGAACGAAAGAAGAACTGCTACGGATTCGGGATGAAAGAGGGTTAGATATTCTTCCGGATGTGAAGTTTCAAGATGAAACTTTAACCTCTCAACTGACTGATAACGAAGAAGGAATTGCAGAAATTTTAATTCTTTCTAACTCCCGTTTAGTGGGATCAACCTTAAAGGATTTGCGCTTTCGTCAACGGTATAATGCAACGGTTCTTGCGATTCGTCGTGGGGAAGAAGTGTTGCGCGATCGTTTGGGTCAAGTTCCCTTACGATTTGGCGATTTATTATTAGTGCAAGGACCAAGAGAAAGTTTGTTAGGTTTTCAAACTACCCGAGAATTATTAGTTATTGAACAAGGAAATCGTGAGGGGTTACGCTTAGATAAAGCCCCTATAGCCAGCGTGATCGGCTTGAGTGTAATTGTTCTTGCTGCTTTTAATATTACGCCAATTTTAGTCAGTGCTTTAGTGGGCGTTGCTTTGATGGTACTCACAGGCTGTCTTAAGCCGGGAGAAATTTATGGTGCGATTCGATGGGATGTTATTTTCTTACTCGCCGGTTTAATTCCGATGGGAATTGCAATGGAAAAATCCGGTGCAACCACTTGGCTAGCGGATAAAATTTTGATAGTTGGTAATAATTTTTCTGGTTTTTGGGTGTTGATTTTCTTTTATTTTGTTACTACAATCTTAACTGAAATTCTATCTAATAATGCCTCTGTTATTTTAATGATTCCCATCGCAGTCAAAGTTGCTGAATCTCTCACTTTAAATCCATTTGCGATTATGTTTACCGTAACATTTGCTGCTTCTAATAGTTTTATGAC
>JAVLCL010000100.1:0-9160 GCA_031580825.1 Halothece sp. Uz-M2-17 | reverse complement strand
CCATAATCCCTGCAAGACGGGCGGTGGCAAGGACATCTCCTTTGGGCGCATTTCCTGCTTTAATTGTTTCTAGGGTTTGTGAAGACATTCGGATTTGTCCTTGCGCGATCGCGCTACGTTGGGTGATAGCTTTCTCTGAAACGTCCACCATACGGGCTTCTCCACGCTGGTTAAGATGGGTCATTTTCTCGGATTGAAAATTATTTGAATTTTCCTCTTGTCTCATTCCTGAAGTTTGTGTTATATTTAATTACTGTCGGTTAAAACGCTGACACACGGGCTTGTAGCTCAGTGGACTAGAGCACGTGGCTACGGACCACGGTGTCGGGGGTTCGAATCCTCCCAAGCCCGCTTACCTGAAATCATAGCAAGAAATAAAAAAGGGGACAGCTTTTCCCTTTTTTTTCTTTTTTTATTTACATGGAAATTGATAGAAAAAATTTAAGATTTCCCCTTGACATCTCGAAAAATCCCTTGCTATATTAATAGAGGTTTGAAAACAAGCCCATTGGGGTGTAGCCAAGCGGTAAGGCAGCGGGTTTTGGTCTCGCCATTCCTAGGTTCGAATCCTAGCACCCCAGTTTTTTATTGTGAACCACAGAGACACAGAGGACGCAGAGTCTTGATTGGTTTGATTCTTACTCTAAAATTGTTTGAGTAGGATTAGAGTCGGTGAGTTTGTGGTTGTGTTAGATTTTAGCGTTCCTGAAGTTCTCGCTTTAGATTTTGATGGGGTATTATGTGATGGTCGCGCTGAGTATCTTGAAAGCAGTTGGCGCGTTTATCAAGAGGTCTGGGACGGATCAGACGTTGATTTAGAGACGCTAAGACCCCGTTTTTATGAGTTACGATCAGTGATTGAAACAGGCTGGGAAATGCCTTTATTGCTGCGATCGCTGCAGGAAGGAGTAGCAGATGCAAGGATTTTAGAGCATTGGTCTGCTGTTGTAAAGGAAACGTTAGAGAAATATCGGTTAACTCAGCAGCAAATGGCGCAGTTATTGGATCAAACGCGCGATCGTTGGCTGGACAGTGATCCTGAAGATTGGTTATTGCATCACGAGTTTTATTCTGGGGTGATTACTCGCTTACAAGAGATTCTCAAGGAAGGAGAAACACAAGTTTATATTATTACGACCAAAGAAGGGCGGTTTGCGAGAAGATTACTCGAACAACACGGAATCAGTTTTCCCAGTCATCACATTATTGGAAAAGAGTCTCAGCAACCGAAGCGTAAAACATTAGCAACTTTAGTGGAAAAGCATGATCAAACCTCTGTCTGGTTTGTGGAGGATCGGTTGAAAACGTTGCTGTCTGTGTCTCATTCTCCAGGATTACAAGCTGTCAGACTGTTTTTAGCAGCATGGGGGTATAATACCGCGCGATCGCGCCAACAAGCCCAAGAGAATCAAAACATCCAGTTATTGACACTTCAAGAGTTTAAGCAAGACTTTTCCCAGTGGTAGAGGCGAGTTCACTTCGAGATTGATACATTAAGATCAGAAGTAATTCTCTCTTAATTATTAATGATTAACGATTAATGATTAATTCTCACTTATGACTCCAAATCCTCTGATTACTAAATCCATCGAAAAACTTGATTATCGCGTTACTGTGGGCGATATTGCAGCGGAAACCGGTTTAAAACTAAAAGATGCACAACAGGGCTTAGTCGCACTTGCAGCAGATGCAGGAGGACATTTACAAGTTAGTGAAACGGGGGATATTACTTATCTTTTTCCAGAAAACTTTCGTGGTATTCTTCGCAATAAATATCTGCGTCTGCGTTTACAAGAATGGTGGGATAAAATCTGGGGCGTTCTATTTTATCTAATCCGAATTTCCTTTGGTATTGTTTTAATCGCATCTATTGTTTTAATTGCAATCACGATTTCTCTAATTATTATTGGTGTGCAAATGAACTCTAATGAAGGAGATTCTGATGAAGGAATCGGAGGAGGCGGTGGCTTTTCCTTTGGGTTTTTCCCCTTTTGGTTTGGACCTGACTTATTTTGGTTTTTCTCTCCTGGATATTACGAATATGATGAACCCATTGAAAGGAGAGAAACAAAACGAACTCATAAACAAAAAATCGAGTTAAGTTTTCTCGAAGCAATCTTTTCTTTTCTCTTTGGTGATGGAAATCCAAATGCAAAATTAGAAGAACGTCGTTGGCAAGAAATTGGGAGTATAATTCGACGCAACAAAGGTGCAGTGGTCGGGGAACAAATTGCTCCTTATCTCGATCAAATTGATGCTAGAAGTTGGGAAGATGAAGATTATATGTTGCCGGTTCTGACTCGCTTTAATGGTGTTCCAGAAGTCACAGAAGAAGGTCAAATCATTTATTATTTCCCAGATTTACAGGTAACTGCAAAAGAAAATTCTCAACCCTCAGTTTCTTCTTATTTGGAAGAGAGAAAATGGCGATTCACAAAAGCCAGTAGTACACAAAAAATCATTGCCATTGGTTTAGGTGGTGTTAACTTAATCTTAGCTTTAATGTTAGGGTCTCTCTTGTCTGGAGAACTGGTAGCGCAAATGGGAGGATTAGTTGCTTTTGTTAATGGGATTTATGGAATTCTTTTAGCTTATGCAATTGGCTATTTAACGATCCCTTTAATTCGTTATTTTTGGATTCAACAAAAAAATAAACAAATTACGGCTCGTAATGAAGAACGGTTTCAGCGCGTTAGACTATTAGCTAGTCCCGATCAAGACTTACAAATTAAATTACAAGATGCAAAAGCATTTGCTTCTCAAACTGTTTTAAATGAAGAAGATATTGCCTATTCCACAGAACAAGATTTAATGGAACAAGAAGCAGAACGAAGCGATAAAATTGATGAGGACTGGGAACGTCGTTTAAACAGTGATCAATGATCAGTGCATAATGGATAGTAAAGAAAAAGAAAAAGTACCTACTAATAAACGAGCAGTTACCCGAGAACAAATAACAAATAACAAAATGAATTAAATGCAAAGACGAATTAACTTTCAACTGTTGAGGCGGTTTTGGTCGATCGCGCGTCTCTACTGGTTTGGGGATGAAAAATGGAAAGCGAGAGGACTGCTTTTAATTATTACTTTGATGCTGATTACTTACACAGTTCTCAGTGTCAAATTAAACCAGCAACGGGGAAATTTAATTACCGCCCTCTCCCAAATGAGTGAGGAAGAATTTTGGAGTGGACTACTCGTTTATTTCGGCGTAATTGTTGCTTATATTCCCTTGTTTGCAGGAGCAAAATACTTAATTAATCTCCTAGGTTTATTTTGGCGAAGATGGTTAACAGGGAGTTTTTTAGATCATTATTTTCGCGATCGCGCTTACTATAAATTAACGTCTTATGGGGAGATTGATAACCCAGATCAACGGATTTCTGAAGATGTCCGTTCTTTTACTCAGGAATCTTTAACGTTTCTATTAATTACTCTGTCGTCTCTCTTTCAAGTTATTGGATTTAGTAGCGAACTTTGGACAATTTCTTATCCGTTAGTTATTTTTCTATTTGTTTATGCGATTGTTGGGACTTTAATCACAGTAGGCGTTTTTGGTAAGGCGTTAGTCCGCTTAAATTTTGAGCAATTAAAACGAGAAGCAAACTTTCGCTTTGGTTTAGTTCGTATTCGAGAAAATGCAGAGTCTATTGCATTCTACCAAGGAGAAGAACAAGAAGAAGGTCAAGTTAAACTGAAATTTGATGATATTTTTGACAACTTCAAACGTTTAATTTTATGGCAAGATTTAGGCTTAAAATCTTTTACCAATACCTTCCAATTAATTACTTATGCACTCCCTTTTCTGATCTTAGCACCACGAGTTTTTTCAGGAGAGTTAGCCGTGGGGAAAGTAACAGAAGCGCAAGGGGCTTTCTTACAAATTTTCTTCGCTCTCGATTTTATTATTAATCGTTTCCAATCCCTGACTGAATTTGGAGCAGGAATTAACAGAATTTTTGATTTTGCTGATTATATTAATCTGGCTGATTCTGAAAAAACAGAAGAAGAAGAGAAAACTAATCCGACGATTGATTTCGTTAATGATGAACAAATTGCAGTTAAACGTTTAACGCTACAAACGCCCAATTATCAACGGACTTTAGTTCAAGACTTAACCGTTGATATTCCCCAAGGTGGGGGCTTGCTGATTATGGGAGCGAGTGGCTGTGGAAAAAGTTCATTACTCCGCGCGATCGCGGGATTATGGCAATCAGGAAATGGTAAAATTATCCGACCTCCCTTATCAGAAATTCTCTTTTTACCGCAACGCCCTTACATGATTTTAGGCAGTTTAAGAGAAGAATTAATCTATCCTAAAAAAGAAAGTGAATTAACAAACGAACAATTATCCGAAATTTTAAGGCAAGTCAATCTTCCTCATTTAATCGAACGATTTGGCAACTTAAATGTCCAAAAAAATTGGGGAGAAGTTTTATCTTTAGGAGAACAACAAAGAGTTGCCTTTGCTCGCATTTTAATCAACCAACCGCACTATGTCGTATTAGATGAAGCCACCAGTGCTTTAGATGTGAAAAATGAGGAATCTCTCTATGATCAATTACAAGCGATTAACGTTACCTATGTGAGTGTCGGTCATCGTCCAACCTTACGAAAATATCATCAACTTGTTTTAGAATTATCAGAAGATCAATCTTGGCAAGTTCAACCTATTACAACAGAAACAGAATCATGATTTTTCCCGGTGAAGTCTTTGCAGAAACTAAAGAATTTGATAGTAATATTCGGCAACTGTTGCCCTATTATGATGAAATGCTAAGCGCGATCGCGCTATGTGTTCCCGCTAACAGCACCCGCATTCTAGAATTAGGTTGTGGAACAGGAGAACTAACAGTAAAAGTTCTTCAACAGTGTCCAAAGGCGCAACTGGTCGCCGTCGATTATTCCCCGCGTATGATTGACTTTGTGGCGAATAAATTAGACCATCAAGGAGAAGGAGACCGAGTCAAAACCTTACAATTAGACTTCGGAGCTTGGGCTAATGATGAAGCGGATGCAGAAGTTGGAAGGAACTTTGACGCAATTATTTCTTCCCTGGCAATTCATCATCTAACCGATGAAATGAAAGCAAAACTATTCCAAAAAATTGCTCGTTCTCTCAATCCTAACGGACAATTTTGGAATGCCGATCCCCTGCTTCCGGAATTTCCTGAATTATCTGATATCTATCAACAATCTCGCCAACATTGGGCGGAAAAACAAGGTTTTAATCTCGAAGCAGTTCGCAGTAAAATTGGCAAAAGTGACACCCAAGGTTATTCTAGCCAAGATCAACTCGCAACTCTGGATGATCATTTGCAAATGTTAAAAGATGCTGGGTTTTCCAAAACAGCAGTAATTTGGAAATACTATAATCTTGCAGTCTTTGGGGGATTGCGTTAGTCTCTAATCCACGGTACAATAGTAGATTGTGTCTCCTGCTCGGATCAGGTTAGACATTGTAAAAGCGACACCTTCGCTACCTGTACGGCATTATTTAAGGATTAATCATGAGTTATGCAATTGTAGAAGCAAGCGGAACCCAAATTAAAGTTGAACCCGGTTCTTTTTATGACTTAAACCGTTTGCACGTTGATGAAAATGGGAACTACACTTTTGATAAAGTGTTACTCATTAATAATGACGGTGAAGTCACCGTTGGTCAGCCTTACATTGAAGGAGCAACAGTACAAGGAACTGTGACGAGTCACTTGCGAGGGCGGAAAGTGCTTGTTTACAAAATGAAGCCGAAGAAAAACTATCGTAAAAAACGGGGACACCGTCAGGAATTAACTCGCGTCATGATTAATTCCATCAGTCTCAATGGTTCTGTCATTGCAGAAGCAGAAAATGAAGCAGAAGCAGTCACTCCAGATGCAGTGGAAGCTCCTGCTGAGTAAAATTGTAAAGGACAACGGTTATAAAGAGGATTAACAATGGCTCATAAGAAAGGAACAGGAAGTACTCGTAACGGACGAGATTCTAATTCAAAACGTCTTGGTGTCAAACGCTATGGCGGACAAGTCGTTCGTGCAGGCAATATCTTAGTTCGTCAACGAGGAACTAAAATTCACCCCGGGGTTAACGTCGGTCGGGGTAATGATGATACCTTATTCGCACTTGTTGATGGCGTAGTGAGCTTTGATCGTTACGGAAAAAGCCGTCGCAAAGTCAGCATTCTTCCTGTAGAAAATGGTGCTGTTGTAGAGAGTAAATAGTTACTTTAATTGCAAATACAGCTAGACCTTAGTACATTTCCCTCTCTTGGTTTACAGGAGAGGGATTTCACTATTAACTTATTGCTATTTTTTTCTTGACATTTCTTTCAATTTATCCATACCAAATATTGACCAACGATCAAAGCGGGTTTAAGAAGGCGTAATCTTTGACCCATTTAAATCTAATAAATAATTAATTTAGAGATTCTCTGACACTTAGAGTTAGGAAGAAATCATCTAAATCTTAATATACTAATAAAATTTAATTAAAGGTATCTTAACCTCAACTGAGTAAGGTTTAGGTTGGATGTAAATCTAACCAAATTTTACCGATATGGTAGTCGCTAAAAATAAATTTTCACTTAGACGTTTTTCTATTGCTGGTGCTGTTGCCCTTGCAACTGCAACTCTCGGATTAACTGTTTCTGAAGTTCGTTCCCAAGGCAATCTTGTCTCCATTGACGGCTCTAGCACCGTTTACCCCATTCAAGAAGGGATTGCCGAAGAATTCCAAAAAGAGAATCCCTACAGAGTAACCGTTGGTGTTTCTGGTAGTGGCGGTGGTTTTGAAAAATTCTGCCGAGGCGAAACTGATATTTCCAACGCTTCTCGTCCTATTAAAGAATCAGAAGCTCAGAGATGCGCTGACAACGGCATTGAGTTTGTTGAATTGCAAGTTGCCTTTGACGGCATCACCGTTGTTGTTAACCCAGAAAATAACTGGGTCGATACGATGACAGTTGAGCAACTACAAACAATCTGGGAACCTGAAGCTCAAGGAACAGTCACCCGTTGGAGCGATGTTAACTCCAGCTGGCCCAATGCAGAAATGAGCTTATATGGTCCTGGTTCTGACTCCGGTACATTCGACTACTTCACAGAAGTTATTGTTGGAGAGGAAGGAGCAAGCCGAGGCGACTATACTGCTAGTGAAGACGATAATGTTCTGGTTACTGGTGTTGAAAGAAATGAAAACGCTTTAGGCTATTTTGGTTATGCTTACTATGTTGAAAACCAAGATACTCTCAAAGCGGTTGGTATTGATAATGGTAATGGTGCTGTTAAACCTAACCAACAAACCATTGAAAGTGGAGAGTATGCACCTTTATCGCGTCCCTTATTCGTGTATGTGAAAAAATCCGCAATGGAAAAACCCCAAGTGGAAGCCTACGTTGAATACTTCCTCAGCGCAGAAAACATCACTCCCATTGTTAATGAAATTGGTTATGTTCCTCTTTCTCGTCGCGGTTACCTTAATCAAAAAGCAAAAATTCGCTAAATTGTGGTAATCAACGATTGACTTAATCTCAACTAAAAAGACACAGAACATTAGACGTTCTGTGTCTTCTTGGATCAATAATCTATTCAAAAGACAATTGACACTCTCATCACCAGAGGGGAGGATCTTTTTAGGACTTCAGATAATTGATCAATACAACACTAATCTGTCACTGATGACAAATAATGTGTGAATGTACATTTGAGTGAGAAAACTAAACAACGCGAGATTGAAATCCATATCTTATGTCTGTATTTGTTAATCTTCAGAGAGAGATAGCTAGATCGCCAAGTACAGTATCCTATTTTTAAGGCTATGCTTTACCCATAACTCCTGAAAAAGTTGCTATAACTGTATTCTAGTCAAACTAGAAGTCAGGAGATTCCTCCAAATGTCATCCTGGGCAGCAGAAGAACTAAAATACGCCAATTTACCCGATAAAAGATTAAATAAACGATTAATAACGATTGTGGAAAATCTGGCATCTCAACCATCGGCGAGTATTCCTCAAGCTAGTGGTGATTGGGCGAATACGAAAGCAACCTACAATTTTTGGGATTCCGAGAGAATCGAGTATGAAGACATCATTGATGCTCATCGAAGGAAAACCGCCGAAAGAGCCTCATCAGAAAAGGTAATCTTGGCAATACAAGATACCAGTGACTTCAACTTTACCCACCACAAGAGCAAAACATGGGACAAAGGGTTTGGACAAACTTGTTCTCAAGCATATGTCAGAGGGTTAAAAGTTCATTCCACAATGGCATCGAGTACACAGGGAGTACCATTGGGAGTATTAAACCTCTAAATCTGGACACGAAAACTCCAGAAAAAGAGCAAGAAGCTGAAAAAAGCTATTTCTCGCAGTATTAGTGCCTAAACATCAAGGAAAACCGCCACGAAACGCCACTTTAACCCTCCGCTATGCCGCTTTGACCAACGGTCAGAGCAGGGGCCTTCCGTTTAGGAAGGCGTAATCTCTGACTATCTTGCCTCCCCAAAATTCCTCTCACAATCGCAATCCTAAACCGATTACCCTAAATGTTGTTTTTGCTGTTGAGGAGAATCCGCCCACTGGGGTTGAAGGGATTAATTGGCTGTTACTAACGACCTTGGATGTTAACAATTTTGATGATGCTGTACGCTGCATTCGTTGGTACACTTATCGTTGGTTGATTGAACGTTATCACTATGTCCTCAAAAGTGGTTGTGGCATTGAGCATTTGCAACTCGAAACCGCCGACCGGCTCAAAAAAGCTCTAGCTACTTATGCCATTGTTGCTTGGCGATTACTCTGCCTTATTTATTCGAGTCGAGAACACCCAGACATTCCTTGTGATACTGTTTTAGAAACCTATGAATGGCAGTCTCTTTACTGTCATGTTCATGCTACTTCTATTCCGCCTAAAACACCTCCTTCTCTGCAAGAAACTGTTTTTTGGATTGCTCAACTTGGAGGATTTTTAGGGCGTAAACTTGATGGCTTTCCCGGTATTAAAACCCTTTGGAGAGGTTGGCAACGTTTACATGATATCGCGTTCACTTGGAAACTGGCACATTCTTCTCCTGTTTCTGAGACTTATGGGTAAAGCATAGATTTTTAAGGGGCTAGTACAAAGGGGCGTAAATAAAGTACCCATATTATGGGACATTGGGGTTAGCT
>JAVLCL010000099.1:0-9162 GCA_031580825.1 Halothece sp. Uz-M2-17 | reverse complement strand
CTTTTAAGTTTCCGCCTGTCGCTTCTCGTACGGTTTGATAAACAATTTTATCGGCGAGATTATGCAAAGGTTCTAAAAGAGAACGTTGTGACGAGGCAGTTAATTTAGCTAAGATGGATGGACGTAAATTATCTAGATCTAAACCTTCACTGATACGTTTAGCTTTAATGTAGCGATTAGAAATACTTAAAAAGAAATCAATCAGTTTTTTCTTATTTCCGGTTTGTTGATTTAAGTTTTTTTGAATGCCATCATAAACGGATTCCCAAAGTCGAGGAACACCCACCATATAACTTGGTTTTTGTTCCCGTAAATCTTTCTTAAATGAGCGTAAATTCGTATAAATCAGATGACATCCTCTGGATAATAAAAAGTATTCCGCAGCCCGTTCATAAGCGTGCCAACTTGGTAAAATACTTAAAACGCGATCACCCGCTTGCGGTTGAATGACATCGCCAATCGCGCGAACTTGATGGAGAAAGTTGCCATGAGATAGCATGGTTCCTTTGGGTTTACCAGTTGTTCCCGATGTATAAATTAAAGTGGCTAAATCATCTTTTTTACGCGGAACCAGTTCAAATTCTTTTTCATTCCCTTGTGCCATTAATTCGCTAAAATTGAGAGTGGGAATTTCAGGATTTTCTAGCGTTTCATCGGATAATAAAATAATTAATTGAAGCGGTATATTGGATAACTCTGCTTTAAGTTTTTCAAGCGTTTTAGCATCTTCAACAATTAGAACCTTGCTATCACTATCGGTGAGAATATAAAGTAACTCTGCTGCATCCGCTTGCGATGATCTCACCACATCAATAGCACCGATGCTGAGAATTCCTTGATCCGCAATAAACCAGCGGGGACTATTATCAGAAAAGAGGGCAATTTTTGTATCCGGTGCAATGCCTTGGGCTTGTAATCCACTCGCAAATTGTTTAATTTTTTGGTTTAATTGTTGATAAGTAATCTGGACAGGCGGATCTTGATGGGGGTCATCTAAAGCAATGAGCTTACCGCAATAGGGAGCAACTTGTGACCAAATTTCGGGTAAAGACTGCGCTGTAGAATAATCTACAGGGGTTGTTGTTGGCTTAAACATAGAGAGAGTTTAGATCAGATCAATTCACTTTCTCTCTACTTTACTGGTTTCCTCTAGAAATTTGAGAAGTTGTTACAAATTGAGTGCACAATCTCACATCATTTTTACCGATAACAACCAATTAACTTAATTTTAATTCTGTCTGTTTTTGCGTTGATACTGAATCAAAATCAACCCCAATGCAGCGATGAAACCCACCGACTTCTCCACTTGAAATGGAACTGCTTTTGTATCCCAACCGGTAACATCAAAAGCGAGTCGATCTAAATTACTGATTTCTCCTAACTCACCAGCAGCAAAAGTTGGATCCATTAACCCCAAACCTTGATTATCAAGCCAGTGACTCGCCTGGCGACCATTTCCATTAAAGGCACCGGTTGAGAAGCCAGCTAAATTTGTGTTTCCACCATCAATTGAGAAATAGGGATTACCGCCTACCGCTAGATCCAGTACATTTTGCCCCAAAGCTAAACTATCATCTGAATAACGAAATAAATCAAGAGAGTTAAAAATAGCGAAGTCATCAAGATTCTCAGGAGTAGTGTCTTCCAGGTTATTGTCAGTGATATCCACTCCACTGATAAAGCCTAAAGCATGACCAATTTCATGGGCAGCAACACCAATAAAATCAAATTCATCACCACTAATGCCATCACTGCGATCAAAATCAAAGGCAAAATCACTATTGAAGGTAATTTCACCATCAGAGGTAGAGGTATCATTGCTAGTAGCCAGCCCGACTGCCTTGGCATTGGCTTGAGTTATATTTAGGAAAACATTATCGTCGGTTAATGTCGAACTCTCAAATGGATCAAACTCAATCGTGCCATCTTCTTCTGTTCCTCGAAAGGCGATACCATCAATATTTGACTCATCGTTGAACACAAAGTTAATTATAGGTAAATTGCTAACTGCAATTTGGTCATTAGAAGACGTGATATCGTTGGCTAACTGATTCGCAAAATTCCCCACTGATACAACTTGGCGAGTTGTACTGGTTTGACCAAGTACATTTGGATCAAGACTTTGAAAGCCGATATCCAGATTAATTGTTACATTATCGTTGAATTCATTTGACCAAAGATTCGCTGCTGATTGAAACCCGTTCAAGGCTTGCTGCCCTTGTGTCGTAGTGGTATCGAATGTAGGATTAAGATTAAATGAAATTGCCTGAGAAGGTTGAGGATTGGTCAATGCGAGACTCATTCCAACGCTGACAGTTAGCCAGTGAATGGGAATTAACGTTTTCATGTCATTTTTTCATCTGATAGTATCATCTTGAAGGGATGGGAGCAATGGCTACTATTGCTGACCATAACTAGAATTAATCCTTTTCAGGATTTAGATAGAAGTGAGTTCAGTAAAGGATCAAATTCACTTTAAAATCAATCAATAGAGCAGTACCTATTCAAGTTAGGACAGGGTTAAACTCTAAAATCTAGTTATTGCTTAGCGCTATCGTTGAATTCAATATTTTGGGAGACTTGAAATGACAGTGATTACTTGGTTGCAAGGGGGAAGTGACCCCAACAATGGGACGAATTTTGAAACCATCCGTCAGTGGTGGGCAAAATTAAGCGGAAAAGAAGTGGTTATGGCGCAACGCTTAATTCCAGATAATGGGAAGATGTCTCAAATTGATTGGGAACGCCAAAAGTTTGATGACCAGTTGGTGATGTTCAAGTCAGAAATTCGAGGGATTACTCTCTATTGGCAAAAATCCTCGTCAGAAGATGAACGGAGTTTTACCCCGTATAAGTTGGAATTAGATACGGTGCAAGATAAGTTATATGTTTATCCCCAATCCCAGCGCCAAGTTGTTATTCGGGTGGGAACACCTGATGTTCACTATACGACCGTTTCTTTAAATGATCCAGAGTTGTTACTCAGTGGTGCGGAAGGGGAAGAACAAGCCTTATTAATGCGCGATCGCGCTCGTCAAATTGCTGTACAACTTGCCTTAACCCCAGCCACACGCCAAAAGTTAAAAGAATTACTTTAAACATTAAAAACGAGCACGGGAGGATTTGAACCTCCGACACCCAGAACCGGAATCTGGTGCTCTATCCACTGAGCTACGCGCCCGTACTCCCACTAAGATAGCATTTTTTTTAGTTCATGGCTACAGAGTTTAGGGTTGGTTCCGTTTGTTCTCCCAGAGAGGGATTCTGTACGGTTAAGCGCAGATTATTTCGTGTGGCGGGATTTAGAAAATACTGTTGCAGTTGTTCCCATTCCTGCCATTTTTCTTGGCGGAATGCTGTCAACTCTTGTGCCAAGCGAGGAAAGTCTAGGGAGAAGGCTTCTCCACAACAGTCGGAGAGAAATTCCCCTAAAACAACGCTATCGTGAATGTCTCCTAAAACGCTTTGAATCGCTTTAACTTCCTTGACATATTGCTGATAGGGTTCATCATAGCAATGGGTGAACAGTTCCATTTGATAACGACATTTTTTGGCTGCTTTACGCAGACTGTGGAGAGTTTCTCCTTGTTGATCTAACAAGGTCGCTGGATCAAGATCACTGTTTTGACCCACGAACCAACCCGGATGTAAGAGTAAGTTACTGACATGAGGCAGTAATAAATCGGGTAAGACTTCTGTAATCGGTAACGGCGCGATCGCGCTCAATTTTGGTTTTTCTAACCACTGTTTTAAACTGGCTTTCAAGTTTTGATAGTCTTTACTTTCCAGAGCCTTAATCACCTTTTTATAAGCGTGTTGTCGTTGTCTTCCTAATTCTTTGAAAATCGACTTTAAATCTTTCTGTTCAGAAGCAGGTAGAGAAGACAAATAATCGTTTTCTAAACTTGCCTTTAAAACATCTAAATCCCGTAACGTTCCTAATTCTCTCGCAATTTTGCCCACTTTTTTCTCACGGGCTGCTTTCGGCACTTCCGTGGCACGAGAAAAACCGACTAAAGCAGTGCGTAGTCTTCGCATTCCCACCCGCATCTGATGCAAGGCTTCGGGATCTTGATCTTCATACACCCCTGCTTCATGTTTGATCATTTTCTGGCTATGCTTTTCTAAAGCAGCGATCGCGCTGTGACCAAAGGTTTCGATGGTTTGATTTTCGCTCATTTTATCAACTCTTTGCTCGTGCCATTCACCTTGATTTTAACCTAAACTTAACCTTACGTCATCGGGAGAGTGGGGGAGATGGGGTGAAATGACTAATATAGCGCTACGCGCTAGGCAATAGGCAACAGGCAATTTGCCCCAGTAGGCTGTCACTAGATTTTAGAGTCTAACCCCGTCCTAACCTGAATACGTACTGCTATAACCAATAACGAATGACGAATAACATTGGAAATTCCCCCATTAGAAACGTTATAACTAAGGTTGGGATAATAACTTTACTAATAGGGTGGAGAAACAAAGACAGAATGAAAAAAGTGGGAACTCATCTGGTCGTAGAGGCTTGGCAAGCTCCGGAAGATGTACTCAATGATCCTGAGCAAATTCGTTACGCATTAGCAGAAGCAGTTTTTGCCGGAGGGGCAACTTTGCTGAATTTATGCGTGCATCAATTTAGTCCTCATGGTGTAACCGCAACAGCAACGTTGTCCGAGTCGCATATTGCCATTCACACTTGGCCAGAATATGGGTATTTTGCTGCAGATCTCTTTTTCTGCGGTCAAGGCGATCCCTATCAAGCAATGAAGGTTTTACAAAGTGTTCTGGGAGCCAAAGAAATTTCCATGCAAGAAATTGATCGAGGGTTACCCAGTTCTGAAGTGCCAGAGGAGTCAGAGAAAGAATCCATCGTTGCTTAAAATTAGGTATAGCCGGAGTCGTTTCCCCGGCTACTCGCTTTCGAGAAGAATGCGGACGGAGAGACTCGAACTCTCACGTCAGAGACACTAGAACCTAAATCTAGCGCGTCTACCAATTCCGCCACGTCCGCTTGGGAGGTAATCCCACGGCTTATTAACGTAGCATACTTTTGAGGGAACTGACAAGGAGAAACAGGGAATGAAGGGGAAATGGGGGATTCAGGGGCTGTTGATCGCCATTTTAGCAATCGCTAATCCTCAAGAAGTGCAAGGACAATCCTTACCTGTTTTAACACCAACGACCCCCCAAGCTATTGAATCTTTAAATCAAGGCTTGCAGGAAATCCGAGCCGGCAATATTGACCGCGCGATCGCGCGGTTTGAAGAAGCGATTACCTTAGATAAAAACCTTGCCCCTGCTCACTATAATCTTGGCTTAGCCCTCCGAGAAAAAGGACAACTGCAAGCTGCTGCGGATGCCTTTTATCGCGCGTTATCCATTAATCCGAAACTGGCGGTGGCTTATGCCAATTTAGGGGCAGCCCTCATTGAAGGGAATAATTTTGAACAAGCTCAAGTCTATCTCGATCGCGCGATCCAACTCTCACCCCAACTTGGCATTGCTCACTACAACTTAGGCTTAGTCACACTGCAAAAAGATGATCCTGAAGCTGCCCTTGAACATTTCCGTAACGCCCAAAAATATCGCTCACAAGCCCCTGAAATTTTCTATCAAATGGGATTAGCTTATCTGAAGTTAGAAAAGCTAGACCAAGCCAAAACTGCGTTTGAAGCGGTAATTCGTCTTCAGTCTCGTCATAGCCAAGCTCACTATGGACTAGGACAGGTCTGGTTTCAACAAAATAAATTAGAAGCTGCCTTAGAGGCGTTTCAGCAAGGAATTCGCTTAAATCCTGAATTTGCAAGTGCTTACTATGCTGCCGGTGTTGTTTTATTTGAAGCGCAACAATTTTCTCAAGCGATTGCCATGTTACACAAAGCACAGCAATTATACGCAGAACAAGGACAAGCACAATGGGCAGTGTATGCCAAACAACTATCTCAAAGAGCAATTTCTCGCAACAATCAGGAAAGTGGAAATTAGGAATTTGATGCCTGATCTTGATCAAAGTTTTCAACAAAATATCCATGAAAACCGAAACCAAGATCCATATGCCAATAACTACCTTCTCTCAGCAGTTCACACTGAAAGTCCTCTAATTGTTCAAGTAAGTCTCGCTCTTGAAAGGCGAGTTCGTCTAGAGATTGCCTTGCCATTGCAATTTTTTTAGTTAATTTTTCTAATTTAGACTGTGTCACCATGACTGAAACATTGACCAACCAATTCCCTTGCAGACTCATATCACTAATAAAATAACTAACTGATTATACTGATAAAATCCTCGTTTAGTCAAGATTAAACCCGTAATTTAATCTAAGCGTCAATTTTTGAAATCAGATGAACTGACAGAAACACTCAAGTAATTATATTTAAAATTGCAGATTATTTCTCCACTAATCACATTGATTTAGGTGTTCATGCCATGAATTCATTGAACCCATCCCGAAAGGAGTGATAAACTTAAAGAAACTTTACAATTAAATGGGATGAGGGGGACAACCAAGAACAAAAGTGAAAACTGCTATGACCCCATAGCGATCGCGCTGCCAAACAGGATACAATCGAAACAGAAATCTGTTAAAAAAGTTTACACTAAAGCGTTTAACTCTTGATAGTGGATTCGCAAGCAACCTATCCCATAGAATTTGACCCCATCGAAGCAGCACTTGCCGACTTCCGTTCGGGTCGCCCAATCGTGGTCGTCGATGACGAAAACCGCGAAAATGAAGGCGATCTCATTTGTGCTGCCCAATTTGCCACCCCAGCCATGATTAACTTTATGGCAGTGGAAGCCCGAGGGCTTATTTGTCTCGCCATGAGTGGGGAACGACTCGATACCCTCGATTTGCCGTTAATGGTGAGTAAAAATACTGATAGTAATCAGACTGCGTTTACCGTCAGCATTGATGCAGCGAAACATCTCGGCACAACCACAGGCATTTCCGCAGAAGATCGCGCCCGCACGATCCAAATTGCCATTAACCCCACCTCTCGCCCCGAAGATCTGACTCGCCCCGGTCATGTTTTTCCGATTCGAGCGAAAGAAGGAGGGGTCTTAAAACGAGCCGGACATACCGAAGCAGCGATTGATTTATGTCGCTTATCCGGACTCACGCCTGCAGGGGTCATCTGTGAAATTCAAAATCCTGATGGTTCCATGGCGCGTTTACCCGAACTCGCAGAGTACGCCCAAAGGCATCATCTGAAACTGATTAGTATTGCTGATTTAATTAGTTACCGTTTACAACACGATCGCTTTGTGTATAGAGAAACCATTTGTCAATTACCCACTCAGTTTGGGGAATTTCAAATCTACGCCTACCGTAATCAACTTGACGATACCGAACATATCGCGATTGTCAAAGGCGATCCCAGTACCTTTGCAACAGAACCGGTCATGGTACGGATGCACTCCGAATGTCTCACCGGCGATGCCCTTGGATCCATGCGTTGTGACTGTCGGATGCAATTACAAGCAGCCCTGAAAATGATTGAAAATGCCGGGAAAGGGGTTGTGGTGTATCTCCGTCAAGAAGGGCGTGGTATTGGCTTAGTGAATAAATTAAAAGCCTATTCGCTCCAAGATATGGGCTTAGATACCGTAGAAGCAAACGAACGTCTCGGCTTTCCGGCTGATTTAAGAGACTATGGCATGGGGGCGCAAATGCTCAATGATTTGGGGATTAAACAGATTCGCCTCATTACCAATAATCCTCGCAAAATTGCCGGCTTAAAAGGGTATGGCTTAGAAATTGTAGAACGGGTTCCCTTACTGATTGAGGCGACCGATTACAATTCCGTTTATCTTGCCACCAAGGCGAAAAAATTGGGTCATATGTTGCTGCAAACCTATTTAGCCAGTGTCGCGATCGACTGGCGAGATAATTTGCAATCAGTGACCGATCGCTATCAACGCTTAGAACGGTTGCGGGAATTAGCCAATGACTATCATCTCTTAGTGCAAGAAGAAGCCCGTCCCGTCGCGATCGCGCTGTTTGGAACCCCTGATTTAACCGTTCATTTTGGCTTTGATCAACCCAATGTCGCCAATCCCGATTGGTACACCACCTCAGGTCATCCCTATGTCATCGCCCTCTGTAAAATTTTAGATGAAATTGCCAGTTGGGACGAAGTGAAGCGAATTGAATTTTTGATTTCCTCTGGGGATGATCCCATGACGGGATTACAAGTTAAACTCAATCGGGAGCCTCATCAGCACGGTGAAAAGCCCTCTGCGGTCTGCAAACATCTCACGCCCCAAACTATCTATAGCTTTGTCAATGAGTGAAATATAGCAATTCTCCGATTGCCTATTGCCTATTACCTATTCACTGTTCTGATTATCCGCAATAACGCCAATATTTTTCGGGACAGGAATTACAATTCCTTCCCGATCAAAGGCTTCTTTGACCATTTTCCGTAACTCGCCTTGAATGTCATCGTGAACCCCGCGACGGCTATTATTCGGTTTGAGTTTAGTTACCGCGCGAACCATTAACTGTAAAGTTCCAAATTCTTCTAATCCATCCACTTTCGTTGGTTCTAACACATCATGGGGAAAGCGTTGTTGAATATCTTCTCCTACTTCTTCTAAAACGCGATACACCACATTCAAATCCGAATCGTAAGCAACCCCCACATCAATGACCGCATAGATATAGTCTCGTGAGTAATTACTAATGGATTTAATATCGCCATTGCGGATAATTTGCAGTTGACCATTCGGGTGGCGAATTCGAGTATTACGAAGTTCGATCGCCTCAACCACTCCTTCCGCCTTTTCCAGCTTGATATAATCCCCAACGAGATAGTAGTTTTCAAACAGAATAAAAAATCCACTCACCGTATCATTGACTAAATTTTGCGCCCCTAACCCCACCGCAAGCCCCAAAAGCCCCGCAGCAGCTAAAATCGGAGCAGGATCAATCCCAATGGTTGCTAGGGCCAAAATGCCTAACCAGACATAAATCCCATATTTGAGAAAACTTTGGAGGATCGGAATAAATGTTAAGCGTCGTTTGCGTTCTCCCTCTCCGAGTCTTTTTTTCCCAACGAACAGTTGCACCACAAACAAGTTACTAAACTCAATTAAAATTCTTCCCGCAAGAATAATTCCCAAAATCCGAATCCCTTTAACCCCAATTTGGGAAAGACCGACTAAGGGTT
>JAVLCL010000098.1:0-9211 GCA_031580825.1 Halothece sp. Uz-M2-17 | reverse complement strand
ATAATGGGTCGTGGCAATGGTGAGGCGCACTCGTTCAGCAAGATATTGCAGGAGCGCGATCGCGATCGCGCTCCCTTCGGCAGGATCTGTTCCCGCACCCACTTCATCTAATAAAACAAGGGAGGCTTTTATCTCTTCTGTTGCTTGAATTGGCAGTGCATCAATAATTCGGGTAATCCGACGAATATGACCTGAAAATGTGGAAAGACTCTGTTCAATAGATTGTTCATCCCCAATATCCGCTAAAACTTGTTCAAACCAAGGAATTTCCACCGGTTCTTTGGCGGGAATAAATAAACCCACTTTTGCCATTAATGCTGCTAAACCCACCGTTTTCAAAGTAACGGTTTTACCACCGGTATTCGGTCCAGTAATCGCCACCACGCGAGTTTGCGGATCAATTTGGACATCAATGGGAACAACAGGCGTTCCTTGTTCATGATGATGTTGCCAAACTAAAAGCGGGTGTCGTAAGCGACGGAGAGTAATGGGTTCGCTGCTCTCCTTGTCAACAAAGCGGGGCGGATTCGCTTCTAACCATAAACTATAGCGCGATCGCGCCGTTGCTAAGTCTAGTTTCGTTGCAACTGCCAACAATAACTCTAAATCCTCTTTCACCTCCGCCACTTGTTCGGTTAAGGCTTGCAAAATCCGTTCTTCTTCCCGTTGTTCTTGACGGATATACTGTCGCTGTTGATTTCCCAGTTCTACCACCGAATTCGGCTCAATGTAGAGGGTTGCACCACTGCTAGAACTATCATGAACAATTCCGCGAATCGACTCTTTATGTCCTGCTTTTACAGGTAAAACAAACCGTTCTCCCCGTTGCGTAATCACTGCTTCTTGAATCGCAGCGCTTTGCTGTTGAATAATATTTTGCAGCTTCTGATAAATCTGATCGCGCCGTTGTTTAATATTCTGACGAATTTCTCCTAATTTAGGACTCGCCCGTTCCGTTACTTTCCCTTTATCATCCAGACAACGATTGATTTCTTTCTCTAATTCAGGATAGGTTCGCACTTGTGAAATCAACGCTTTCAGACGAGGAGACTCTTCTAATTCATCAATTACCCGCCGTAACCGTCGCATTCCTGCTAGAGTGGTGGCAATTTGAATGAACGTTTCTCCCGCTAAAATCCCTTTATATTCCGCACGTTCCAATGCTGAACCAAAATCATAAATCCCATCAAATTTCCAACCACTGGTTAAATTCTCTTCTAGGGCATAAACTTCTTTTGTTTCATCTAGTAGCGTTAGGCTATCTTCAAGATACTTAGGAATCGGAAGATGACGGGCTGCTTGCGCACCCAACTTTGTGCTAGTGAAAGTTGCAAGATGCTCACCTAAGCGTCGCCATTCTAACAGTTCGAGGGTTTCTGCTTCTATCAAGGTAAATCTGTTTACGCTTTTCTAGTTCTTTATCTATCTTAATGGTTTCGAGGCAGTTTCCTGAGACAACGCCGGACACAGGAACTGCTATCGTACTAGGCAATTTGCCCCAAGGGGAGTGATCAGCCTTTCCAGTTCATTGCAAGAGTACCCCATTTCAATGCGGGTTTGCTTAGGCATTTGAATCTAAAAAAAATTCCAAACCAGTTGCGGAATTTCCCGAATTTGTTGCAGTATATCTTGGGGCATAATTGTAAAAAATACTCTTAAAATTACTAAGATTATAAAGATTTGAAGGGCTGTATTAAAGCTAATCATCACCATTTTTAATGCTGCTTTGACGACTAACCAGAGAATGATTACAGCAGCAACCAGAATAATCCATTCAATACTCATAAGAGTTGGCTGTTAATTGGCGTGGGCTAATCTTGAGAATATCAGTCATTGGCTTACCCTTCTCCTCAAGGAGTTCAGTTGATGTTTCTGTCTCTCGCGCGCCACAATGGAGAGGAGTAAACTTATATTAAGAAAATCCTATAACAAGTAATGGCGTTCAACTCATTAACCCAAATGCAGGGAAAATCATCTCCCAGCTTAGATTATGATGTTGTAATTGTTGGCGGAAATATCACTGGCTTAACTCTAGCTGCCACCTTACAACAGAGTAACTTACGGGTCGCAATTGCGGAAGCCACTCCCTTAGACGTTGCAGCCAGTCGCGATCGCGCTTATGCCATTTCTGTTCTTTCTGGGCGTATTTTTGACGGGTTAGGGGTTTGGGATGAGATTCTGCCGAAAATTGGTAAATTCCGCCAGATTCGTCTCAGTGATGGCGATTTTCCCCAAACCGTTGCTTTTGAAACCAAAGATATTCAGAGTGATTATGTGGGGTATGCTGCGGAACATTATGTTTTACACAACGCTTTACATGATCGTCTGCGAGAGAGTCAAAATATTGACTGGTTTTGTCCAGCACAAGTGGAGACGATTCAGTATCATGATGATGCGGTTACAATTACTTTAGAACGAGATGGACAAGCTGAAACCATTACGACACGCTTAATTGTCGGTGCAGATGGGGCGCGATCGCGCGTGCGAGACAGTGCTAACATCAAGACTATGGGTTGGAAATATTGGCAATCTTGTGTAACGACTGTTTTTCGCCATAACACACAGCCTAATGATACGGCTTTTGAACGCTTTTGGCATACAGGACCCATGGGGATTCTTCCCTTACCCGGAAATCGCTGTCAGGTGGTTTGGACAGCCCCGAACGCGGAAGCACAACGCCTGAAAGAAATAGATGAAAAGCAGTTTGTAGAAAAACTCACCGAGCGTACAGGGGGCTTATTGGAAGATATCGAACTCTTAAAGGATCGACTCGTGTTTCCAGTGCAATTGATGCAAAGCAACCATTATGTATTACCCAATCTTGCCTTAATTGGTGATGCTGCCCATCGCTGCCATCCTGTTGGTGGACAAGGTTTAAACTTAGGAATCAGGGATGCAGCAGTTTTAGGAGAAATTGTACAACAAGCGCGCGATCGTCGTGAAAATATTGGTGATATCAAAGTTTTAAAGCAATATGAAAAGTGGCGTAAAACTGAAAATCTTGCCATTTTAGGAATCACTGATATGCTCGATCGCAGTTTTTCTAACCGATTCCTACCCATGGTATTCAGTCGTCGCACTGGTATTTGGATGATGCAAAATATTCCACCCTTAAAACGCTTTGCTTTAGAAATTATGACAGGATTAAAAGGAAAAACTCCTGCATTAGCGATGGCAAAAAAATAATATTTTCCCTAAAGATGGATCTAATCCTATTGATTTATTTGATTCTTGTTATCTTCGTGCTAAACAGGATACAAATTATAAAACAGGACGACCGATTGATATATTTCCGCAACACCCTCCCTTTAACTTTGAGCAAGCCTTAAATTTTAACTCCCTTGATAACGATGACTGAAGCAACCATTACTCCCCAACCGCAAACCGAACCAACTCAAGCTCAATTATTTTACGAAGTTTCTTTTCCCGAACCCCAAACCCACTTATTTAATATTAAATTGCAAGTTCCAGACTGGAAAAAGGATGTCCTCAAAATTCAATTTCCCGTTTGGACACCAGGGTCTTATTTGGTTCGAGAATATTCGAGACATATCCAACAAGTGAGAGCTTATGATTCAGAAAGTAAAAGCAATTTATGGCTGGAAAAAGTTAGTAAAAACTGTTGGCAAATTAATACTGAATCCACAGAAACAGTCATAATTGAGTATCAGGTCTATGGAAATGAGTTAACAGTTAGAACCAACCATCTTGACGCAACTCATGGCTATTTCAATGGTGCTGCTCTCTTTTTTGATGTTCCTGATTTAGAAGCGAGTCCCATTGAAGTTAAAATTATTCCACCAGCAAGTGACTGGAAAATCACCACTCCTTTACCCAAAGTAACTGAAAAAACAAATACATTTTTAGCGGATGATTTTGATACCTTAGTCGATAGTCCGTTTGAAATTGGCAGCCATGACATTTACGATTTTGAAGTTTTAGAAAAACCGCATCAACTTGCTATTTGGGGGCGAGGAAACGCTGATCCAGAACAGATTATTCAAGATATCAAAAAAATCATTATCGCCGAAGCAAAAATCTATCACGAACTCCCTTATGATCACTATATCTTTTTGCTCCATCAGTCAGCAAGTGGTTTTGGTGGCTTAGAACATAAAAACTGCTGTTCTTTAATCTATCCTCGTTTTGGCTTTCGTTCGGAAGAAAAATATAATCGCTTCATGCAATTGGTAGCTCATGAATTTTTCCATCTCTGGAATGTCAAACGTATCCGCCCTAAAGCATTAGAAAACTTTGATTATAGTCAAGAAAATTACACGACTGCGCTTTGGTTTGCAGAAGGAACAACCAGTTATTATGATGCGTTACTTCCCATGCGAGCGGGAATTTATAATGCAAGAACTTGCCTTGATAATTTAGGGAAAGATATCACTCGCTTTTTACAAACACCAGGGCGTAAAGTGCAACCGTTAGCCGAATCCAGTTTTGATGCTTGGATTAAACTCTATCGTCGCGATGCTAATAGTGATAATAATCAGATTTCTTATTATTTGAAGGGGGAATTAGTTTCTCTTCTGCTAGATTTGCTAATCCGAACCAAGCATAAGAATGAGCGTTCCATGGATGATGTTCTCCTGCAACTTTGGGAACAATTTGGTAAACCGGAAATTGGCTACACAGATGAACAATTAAAATCGGTTTTAGAATCTGTTGCTGAAACGGACTTGACCGAGTTTTTAGAGACTTATCTCCATACCACAGCAGAACTTCCCTTAGCAGACTATTTGCAACCGTTTGGTTTACAACTCATTCCCACTGACGAAGATGATTCCATTCCTTATTTAGGAATACGAGTTGCACAAGAAAATAATGCAACCATAATTAAATTTGTCGATGCCGAATCGCCAGCAGGGTTAGCTGGAATTGATGCTGGTGATGAATTATTAGCTATGGATGGCATTCGAGTCAATGCCGATCAAATCAACGATCGCGCGAAAGATTATCAACCCGGCGATACAATGACGCTCACTGTATTTCATCAAGATGAGTTAACGAATCACACCATTACTGTTGCTTCTCCTGAACCCAGTACCTATAAAATTACTAGCATAGACGAGCCATCGGAAGCACAAAAAGAACTTCTCTTTGGTTGGCTAGGGGTGACAACCGTTTAAGAAGATTAGAAACGTTAAGATAGACTCTAGGTTTCAGTGAGCGAGGAAAAATTGTGCTACTCTGCAAAGGCTTTGAAGTTGAAATGTACACCGGAAAACCTGATGGCACGATCATCGGTTTTTCGGATCGGATTGTAAAAGATTTACAGGGGTTTGTGCGTGAGCCAGACAGCCGAAATGTAGAATATACAACTGCTCCCTTGTGTTGTTATGATCGCCTGTTATGTGCCTTAGTGCGTCCTCGTGTTCAGTTACGCCAATATCTGAAAACGCAGGGAGATTATACCCTGATTCCCGGTAGCACCTTATCTTTAGGAGGCAGCGATCGTTTTTATCGCTCTGATCCCCAAAACCCTTACCACGAGTATATTGAAAAAACGTACGGGACAAAAGTGGTCACCGCGAGTATTCACATTAATATTGGCTTTGAAGATACCGAGAAACTTCTGCAAGCCTGTCGTCTCATTCGCTTGGAAGCCCCCCTTTATTTAGCCCTCAGTGCGTCTTCTCCGTTTATTGATGGCAAACCCACAGGCTATCACTCGACGCGCTGGGCTGTGTTCCCACAAACCCCTTCTTATGTCCCTCTATTTGAAGACCATAATCATCATATCCGTTGGGTGAATCAGCAACTGGATCAGGGGACTATGCAAAATGTTCGTCATCTTTGGTTATCAGTACGCCCTAATGGTGAACACCGCCCTTATAACTTGAATCGTCTGGAGTTACGGATTTGCGATCTGATGGTCGATCCGATCGCGCTGCTGGCAGTGACCGCATTGTTAGAAGCCCGTTTAACTCAGATGTTATTGACTCCCGATTTAGATCCCCTACAACAAAGTCAGTTACCTGCCCAAACTCGTGCTGAAGATCTCGTCGCGATCGCGTATGAAAACGAACAAGCCGTCGCCCGTAAAAGCCTCGCTGCGGAATTACGCCACTGGCAAGATGGACGACCCCTGATTGCAGAAGACTGGATCAAAGATATTTATCACCAAGTTTATCCCATCGCCAAAGCAAAAGGATTTAGCTGTTTCCTCTCCCCCATTCAAAAAATCTTACGAGACGGGAACACCGCTCAACAATGGCTCCGAGAATATGAAAAAGGCACAAGCGTAACAGATATTATTACCCAGGGAATTGAAAATATGACACAGGAAGAAGCGGAATTAGAAGATAAACTTTGTCAACCTCTAACTGTGTAATGCTGAATCGACTGGATTTATCACTTTCTTTAGATCGCGCTGAGTATCAGGATAAAATAGACAAACTGATGTACCAGTTGCGATCGCTGCATACAGAATGCTGGCAAAAAAATCTAACCTTGATTATTGTCTTGGAAGGTTGGGCAGCAGCCGGAAAAGGAACCATGGTCAAAAAACTTGCCACTTGTATGGATCCTCGGGGTTTTATTCTGCACCCTATGGTTACCCCAACCTCAGAAGAAGAGAAGTATCCGTTTTTATGGCGATTTTGGCAACGTTTACCCAAGCAAGGGAACGTTGCAGTTTTTTATCATAGCTGGTACACCCATGTTTTAGAAGATCGGTTGTTGCAAAAAGTTGCTCCAGAGCAAGTTTATCCCCGTATTGAAGCGATTAATGGCTTTGAAAGAGAATTAAAGCGCGATCGCGTGGGAGTTGCCAAATTTTGGATTCATCTCAGTAAAAAAGAACTGAAAAAACGCCTCAAAAAATACGCGAACGATCCCCTAGATGCGTGGCGCGTCCGTCCGGAAGACTGGCAACAACATAAATATTATCAACAATATACAACTCTTGCCGAAGAGATGATCAGCCATACTGATACCAATCTGGTTCCCTGGACACTGATTGCTGGAGATTGTAAACGGTGGGCACGAGTGCAACTTCTCAAAGGAATTACCGATCAACTCGCTTTCTTATTAGAACATCAATCCCCTAGTCTCACTCTTCCCATTCCCCTCCCAGAAATTGTTCCCGTTGCAGAAACCCCCAACTATCTTTCTCAAGTTGATCCCACGCGGAGTTTATCCAAAACAACTTATAAAAAACAACTCAAGCACCAACAAATTGAACTGAGAAAATTACAACGGAGTATTTATGAAAATCATCTCCCTGTCTTAGCTTTATTTGAGGGGTGGGATGCAGCCGGTAAAGGCGGTGCAATTAAACGTTTAACGGAAGTTCTCGATCCACGAAGTTATCAAGTGCATCCCTTTGCAGCCCCCACTGATGAAGAAAAAGCCCATCATTATTTATGGCGATTTTGGCGAAAAATTCCTCCTGCGGGAACCATTGGCATTTTTGATCGCAGTTGGTATGGGCGAGTTTTAGTGGAACGAGTCGAAGGGTTTGCTAGTGAAATCGAATGGCAACGTGCTTATGATGAAATCAACGAATTTGAAACTCAACTGATTAATCGGGGTTACATTTTACTCAAGTTTTGGTTACAGATTGACTCTGAAGAGCAATTAAAACGCTTTCAAAAACGCCAAGCTGATCCCTTCAAGCAACATAAAATTACCGCTGAAGATTGGCGTAATCGAGAAAAATGGGACTTATACGAAATTGCTGTCAATCAAATGATTGCTCACACAGAAACCGCAGCCCCTTGGACGATTATTCCCGCTAACGATAAATATTATGCTCGGGTCAAAGTTATTGAAACCTTAACCAATGCCATTGAAGAAAAGCTGGTTTCCTAAAAGGGATGAACGAACCAACTAAGATGGGGATCGATGAATTTTTCCCGCGCTTGGGTTAGGAGGGCGAGAAATTGCAAACTAACTTTGATTCTCTCATTTATGTTTAAAAAGCTCACTCAACAGTTCCCCTCTCTGAATCGAACGGTTTGGATTCTTGCCTTTGGACGGTTACTCTCCGAAATTGGAACCGGATTTGTTTTATTTTATGCCTCGATTTTCTTTGTTAACCAAGTCGGCTTATCCGCAACCCTAGTGGGGATTGCCCTTGGGAGTGGTCAAGTGGCGGGGGTACTCGGTCGGTTTTTAGGAGGCGTTTTCACCGATAGTCAATCTTGGGGAAGGCGACGCACGTTGTTACTGTCGGCTGCGGTTTCTGTTTTAGCGGATGTTGCTTTAGGGTTAACCTATAACTTCCCCACTTTACTACTGGGCAACTTAGTTTTAGGTTTAGGCGTGGGATTGTATTGGCCCGCAACTGAAGCTGTCATTGCCGATATTACAACCCCTGACAAACGAAATGAAGCCTTTGCCATTACTCGCGTTGCGGATAGCCTCGGTTTAGGCATTGGGGTGGTCTTAGGGGGATTAATGATCAGTATGGCTGGCAATTATCGCCTGTTATTTGCTGCTGATGGCATTTCTTTTGTCGTCTTCTTTGCAGTGATTTATTTTGCAGTGGAAGAAAGTTATCAATTTGAGGAACAAGAAAGCAGTCAGAGAAACCCGTTTCAAGGTTGGGGGATTGCGCTGCGCGATCGCGCTTTTGTGACCTTTCTGAGTATTAACATCCTCTTCACCACCTACATTTCCCAAATTCAAAGTACCCTCCCTCTATATTTCCGTAACTATGTCCACACCGGAGGCGAGGAATTAGGCTTTTCTCCTCAAGTCATCAGCGCCCTCTTCACGTGGCATATTACCTTTGCTGCCATCATGCAGTTACCCATGGCGAAATTTCTCAACCGTTTCCGACGCGCCCAAGCCCTAACCCTTTCCTTTTCCCTCTGGTTGGTGGGCTTTGTGTTAATTTGGGTAACAGGAATTACCCAACACGCCCCGTTGCTCATAGCAGTTTTAGCGTTAGGAATTTTGAGCCTCGGATTAAATAGTTATACTCCTTCCGCTTCCTCTCTCGTTGCCGATATTGCCCCTGCTTCCTTACGCGGTGTCTATTTATCCTTAAATTCCCAATGTTGGGCTGTGGGCTTCTTTATTGGTCCGCCAGTGGGAGGTTGGGCGTTAGATCAAGCTCGCGTCATTACCGATCAATTTTGGCTCGTTGTTGCAGCGACGACGTTAATTGGAATTGTTGTGTTGCGCTATCTCAATCAACTCTTAGAATCATGAAACATCTCTTTTCTTTTCTATTCGGGATTTTGATTTTAATGAC
>JAVLCL010000097.1:0-9215 GCA_031580825.1 Halothece sp. Uz-M2-17 | reverse complement strand
AGCAAAATTTTGGAATTATTAGCCACGATGACGGTAGGACAAATGTTAGCGAAAGAAGGCTTTGCGGAACGTTACGAAAAAGATCAACCGATTTATCTCCATGAGTTTATGTATCCTTTAATGCAAGGCTATGACTCGGTTGCAGTGGAAGCCGATGTGGAATTAGGGGGAACGGATCAAAAGTTTAATATTGCAGTGGGAAGAGACTTACAACGCTACTTTAAAAAACGTCCGCAATTTGGATTATTAACCCCAATTTTAATTGGAACTGATGGCGTACAAAAGATGTCGAAATCTTTAAATAATTATGTGGGATTAAAAGAAGATGCGTTGAGTATGTATTCTAAATTAGAGAAAGTCCCTGATGATCAAATTAAAACTTATTTTGAATTATTAACCAATTTACCCTTAGATCAACTTCCAGAAAATCCTCGGGAATGTCAAAAATTATTAGGGCTAGAAGTTACCAGTCATTATCATGGCAAAGACGTTGCTGAACAAGCACAAAAATCAGCATTAAGTTTAGTTTCTGGACAAACTGGAGAAGCAGCCACTGTTCCTGAACACAGCTTGGAAGCCATTGAATTTCCGGTGAAGTTATTTTACTTACTTAATATTACTGGTTTATGTGCTAGTAGTGGCGAAGGGCGACGACAAATTAAAGGTGGCGCAGTGCGCTTAGATGGGGAAAAAGTGACAGACATGAATGCTGAGTTTGAAAGTGCTGATGACTTAATTGGAAAAACCTTACAAGTTGGAAAGAAAAAGTTTATTCGCTTAGTTAATTAAATCTTGTACAAGGAACGAAGAACAAATAACAAATAACAATGAAGTATTTTTTCCTCACTGAAGAGTGGACCATTGGGCGAGTTTGGGAATTTGGTGGACTCTGGAATCTCAACTCTCGACGTAGATACCCCTACCTGCAAGCATTACCGATTTCTTTAATTGAAAATGAAGAAAAACTGATTTTATATGAAGTAGAAGATGATGTTCTAATGATAGAAGTGTTATCTCCTGACCAAAATGAAGGGAATTCTAGTGCAATTGGTCAAGTGTTTCTCAAGCGTTTGATTAGTGCAGAACAAGTCATTGGCTATTTAGCTAAAGCCAACGGTAAAATCATTAATGATTTCCAAGAGTGGTCTTAACTTAAAAAATAACGAATACGCAACTAATCAATTGTCCCGCAACCATTGCTGTAAATCTTGAAGAGAATGAAAGTCTAATAAGGCTTCGGCTAAATCTTCTAACTGATTTAAAGAAAGGCTACGAATTGCGGTTTCTAACTCTGGGGTGATCTTTCCCACTTGTCTGGAAAGTTGTTTGAAAATTAAGGTAATTGCTTCTCCTTTTTGTCCTTGTTCAATCCCTTGTTCCATCCAACTGGTAACAATTTCCATAACTTCCTCCTGTTGTTGAGGTTGAAATTCTTCGATATACCCTTGAAATTTCTCTTCTTCTTATTATGTCTCGTCCTATTCTTTATGTTGCCATTACCAGCCACGGATTCGGTCATGCGGTTCGCGCAGCTTCAGTTGCAGCAGCAGCCCAAGCCTTACTTCCTGAGTTACTCCCAATTCTAGTAACAAAAGTTCCCCGTTGGTTGTTGGAATCTTATTTATCTGGAGAATTTATACAGCGCGATCGCGCTTTAGATGTGGGCGTTGTCCAAAGTGACAGTATTCAAATGGATTTAGAAGCCACCCGCCAAGAATTAGAAAATATTCGGGCCAATGAAGACCAAATCATTCTAGAAGAAGCGGAATTTATCGCCACACAAGGCGCAAGTTTAGTGCTTGCAGATATTCCTCACTTAGCCGGAAAAATTGCAAAAACTGCAGGAATTCCCTGTTGGTCAATTACAAACTTCGGTTGGGATTTTATTTATCGTGATTGGGGAGAAGACTTTCACGAACTCGCAGATTGGGTCAGTGAAGGCTACAGTGACAGCGATCGCGCATTTCGGCTTCCCATGTATGAACCAATGACCGCATTCCCTAATCTGAAAGATGTCGGTTTAACCGGTGGCGTTCCAAAATGGGATGCAGATGTCATTCGAGAACAATTTCACTTGACCAAACCCCAAGAAAAAACTGTTCTTCTCTCCTTCGGAGGCTTAGGATTGCAAAAAATTCCTTATGCCAATTTAAAGTATTTTACAGATTGGCAATTTATCACCTTTGATCGGCAAGCACCAGATTTGCCTAACTTGTTAAAAGTAACCGATCATCAGTATCGTCCCTTAGATTTTATGCCAGTATCAGGGCGTGTGGTGTCTAAACCCGGATACAGCACCTTTTCCGAAGCCTTGCGGGTTGGACTTCCCGTTGTTTCTTTGCGTCGAGAACGCTTTGCTGAGTCACCTCTATTATTGAAAGGGATTGAAGATTATGCTTACCATCAAATTCTCTCCCCTGAATCCTTTTTTGAGGGTAGCTGGTCATTCTTGAAAGAGTCTCCGCAACCCCCTCTTTGTAATGACACCGTCGAGAAAGATGGAACGGAAAAAATTGCCAGCGCGATCGCGCAATATTTTTCAACCCCAAACTGAACTGATCACCAACAATAATAAACAATAATGTCTGATTCTACTGCTGTTTCTGAAGAACTTCCCAAGTCAGTAACCGAAGCCTTAGACCAAGAAGAAAATTCTTCCCCTCAAGATCCTGTCACCCTTGATCTAGCCTTAGAAGATGTTCATCGCGTCAACGAACAACAACATCAGCAAAGTCACCTTTTAGCAACAAAACTTAATATTTTATTTGCCGTTAACGGTGGCGGATTACTAACTGCTCTCGCCATTTCCAAACTAATTTTAATTCCTAGCATCTTTAGTATTGCAGAGATGATTGGTTTTATGATTACTTTTGGCTTATTGCTGAGTGCATTTTTACCGCGCCAAGTTGCAGTAACTCCCAATCTTGGAAACATGGATGTATTAAAACGCTACCTTAATCTCTCTAAAACAGAGTACCAGCTACAGATGATTGTGAATCTAGCAGAGACTTATAATGTAAATAAGCAAAGATTAGATGATAAATCAAAATCGTTAACCTATGCTGCTTACTCCACTTTTGGAATTGTGATTATTATTGTCTGTCACGTTCTCTCAATTTACTATCGCTCTAGTTCTTAAATTTCTTTAATTTACTTTAGTTATGAATACCCCATCAGAAAACAGTCCTCATCATGCAGATGATTTTTCTTCTGAACAGGAGGGCAATCAAGAACAAGACGAAGGATTTAAACTTCCTGATCCGGATCTCGATAACGTCACTGTTTTAACAGAAAGTTTACCGAATAACCCAATTATTCCTTGGCATCACTATGACTCTCCTTGGGAAAATAAGGAAGAAGAAGATCAAGACAGTGAAAAAATTGAGGAAAACGAAAATAATACTGATTAAGTCATCAAAACCAAAAACAAAGAACGAAAAATAATGAGTCATTATCAAACGACATTCACGGTCAAAACAACCGGTAAATGTTTACATAAAATTACATCAAAAATTGAATCAATTGTTGCTCAATCCGGTGTTGAAAGAGGATTATGTACTGTCTTTATTCGTCATACCTCAGCCAGTTTAATTATTCAGGAAAATGCCGATCCGGATGTATTAACTGATCTATCTAATTTTCTAAAACAATTAGTTCCTGAAGATCGCAGTCTTTATGTTCACAACGCCGAAGGTCCTGATGATATGCCCGCTCATATTCGGTCAGTCTTAACCAAAACATCAGAACAAATCCCCATTGATCGCGGACAATTAATGTTAGGAACTTGGCAAGGGATTTACTTATGGGAACATCGCGATCGCGCTCATTCAAGAGAACTGGTGGTTCACATTAGTGGCAACTAATGCCTCACGAGACAACCCACAACCCATCTTCCCCGAAATTGCTTAATTTTTTCTAGACTAAAGAAAGGGATCAGTTGCTTCCAATCCATCCCTTGCCCTTCGATCACAGATATTACAATATCCGAATCAAACTTATGACAAAACAATTTGGTGCCAAACCCCACCGCAAGCCGATTTCCCGCTACTTCCTACCCCTCGCAACCGGTTGGATGATTCTCCAAAGTGTTTTTCTGGCTTCCCCAACCTTGGCGCAAAATAAGTCTGAAGAATTAAGCTACAGTCAATTTCTGCAAAAAATTGAGCAAGGAGAAGTGGAAAGAGTCGAACTCGATCCCCGTGCTAACACCGCAATTGTAGAATTGGTGGGCGAAAATGGCGAAACAGTGCAGCGAGAAGTTCAGTTATTTAACCAAAACAGTGAGTTAATTACTCGCTTGCGCAATAGTGATATTCCCATTGATGTTGAAGCCTCTAGTGATAATGGGGAAACGGCTGGTCTGATCGCCAATGGTGTCCTGATTTTACTCTTAATTGGGGGGCTTGCGATTATTATTCGCCGTTCTGCAAAAGCCTCCGGACAAGCAATGAGTTTTGGTAAATCTCGCGCGCGCTATCAAGTGGAAGACCAAACTGGAATTCGATTTGATGATGTCGCTGGGATTGATGAAGCCAAAGAAGAACTGCAAGAGGTGGTGACGTTCCTCAAAGAAACCGAGCGTTTTACTGCAGTCGGGGCAAAAATTCCAAAAGGGGTGTTATTGGTGGGATCGCCGGGAACTGGAAAAACCCTCCTCGCCAAAGCTGTATCCGGAGAAGCAGGGGTTCCTTTTTACAGCATTTCTGGTTCCGAATTTGTGGAAATGTTTGTTGGTGTGGGTGCATCTCGGGTCAGAGATTTATTTAAAAAAGCAAAAGAAAATGCTCCTTGTTTAGTGTTTATTGATGAAATTGATGCCGTGGGACGCAAACGCGGTGCGGGTGTTGGTGGGGGAAATGATGAACGAGAACAAACCCTGAACCAATTATTAACAGAAATGAATGGCTTTGAAGAGAATGCTGGCGTAATTGTTATTGCAGCCACAAACCGCCCTGATGTTCTTGATCCAGCCTTAATGCGCCCAGGACGCTTTGATCGGCAAATAACCGTTGATTTACCCAGTTATAAAGGGCGTTTAGGAATTTTAGAAGTTCATTCCCGCAACAAAAAACTCGATTCCGATGTCTCTCTAGAAGCGATCGCGCGGAAAACCCCAGGTTTATCTGGGGCTGATTTAGCAAACCTGCTCAATGAAGCAGCTATTCTCACCGCACGCCGATTTAAAGAAACCATTACCATGCGGGAAATTGATGATGCCTTAGATCGCATTACCATCGGTTTAACTTTAAACCCTCTCCTTGACAGTAAGAAAAAACGCCTGATTGCTTACCATGAAGTGGGACACGCCCTCTTAATGACCCTGTTAGAACATTCCGATCCCTTGAATAAAGTGACAATTATTCCTCGTTCTGGTGGCGTTGGCGGGTTCGCTCAACAAAGTTTTAATGAAGATATGGTCGATAGCGGATTATATACTCGGGCTTGGATTATTGATCGGATTACCATTACTTTAGGTGGACGCGCTGCGGAAAAAGAGATCTTTGGTGATGCAGAAGTGACCGCAGGGGCGAGTAATGACTTAAAAGTGGTGTCAAACTTAGCGCGAGAAATGGTGACCCGCTATGGAATGTCTGATTTAGGACCCTTAGCCTTAGAAAGTCAAAATGATCAGGTGTTTTTAGGACGCGGAGATGCCAATCAACATAACGAGTATTCTGAAGAAGTAGCAACCAAGATTGATCAACAAGTGCGCGCGATCGCGCTGCGGTGTTATGAAAAAGCACGGCAAATCATTCGGGAAAATCGGGCGTTGATGGATCATCTGGTTGATATTCTTCTCTACGAAGAAACCATTGAAGGGGAAGAGTTCCGGAAAATTGTGTCTCAATACACTCAACTGCCCAAACAACAACTGGTTTCTTCTGGCAATCAATCCTCCTGAATTGATTCTTTCACCCCTTAGATAGAATAAGGAAGATAAACTGCATCTAATAATTCACCCAGAAATGTCTCCAGTTGAAACCTCTACCGAACGCGATCGCGCTCAAGAAGACTATCTTAACGAAATCCCCAATGAAACCGAGATGTCGATTTTTGACCATCTCGAAGAACTCCGCTGGCGTATTTTTTATTCTCTAATTGCAGTCGGGGTGGGAATCATTGGCTGCTTTATCTTCGTGCGACCGATTGTGGAAGCCTTACAAGTTCCCGCTCAAGGGGTAAAATTCTTACAACTTGCCCCGGGTGAATACTTCTTTGTTTCGATTAAAGTGGCGGGTTACAGTGGCTTACTGGTGGCGAGTCCTTTTATTGTTTATCAAATTCTGTTGTTTATTATTCCTGGGTTGACACGAGGAGAACGTCGGCTTCTGATTCCAGTTATGGTCGGTTCAACAGTGCTATTTGGCGTAGGCTTACTTTTTGCCTATTATGCTCTCGTTCCTGCTGCTTTAAAGTTTTTTATTAACTACGGAGAAGATGTGGTTGACCAAATGTGGTCAATTGATAAATATTTCCGCTTTGTTCTCTTGTTACTATTTAGCACTGCTTTGGCATTTCAAATTCCCATTATTCAAGTTTTATTAGGACTTTTACGAATTGTCTCTTCCCAAACCATGATTTCCGGCTGGCGTTATATTGTCCTTGGTTCGGTGGTACTCGGTGCAATTTTAACCCCCTCCACCGACCCGATGACCCAATCGCTCCTTGCCGGGGCTGTGTTAGGCTTATATTTTGGTGGCATTGGTGTTGTCAAACTCCTCGGAAGATAACCTCAGAAAGAACCTTCTCAAGGGGATTTCAACCGTAATGCTATCCTTTTAAACAATTCACCAAGAATCAGACTCTAGTTTTAGATGAAACGAAAACAACCGCGTCGGGTTGCCCGTGAGTTAGCACTCCTTAGTCAGGGTCAAATGGGAAAAGACCCCGAAAAAATTGCCCAAGAAGAGTTAAATAACATTGTCCTTGCTGCCATTCGCAGTCTCACTTACGAAGTTGAAGAAAGCCTTGAAAATGCAGCCCAAGATTTAAAGCGGGGTCGAGAGCGTTTACTCAGTAGTGAAACCCGCGCCACAGGGATGAATAGTGCAAAAACAATGATTTCAGATGCTGTTGACCAAACACAAACAGCAATTAATCGGGTCGGTTATGCCATTGAGTTACCAGAGTTTCTTTATATCGCCAGTTTACAGGAAGTCCGTGACTACACGCTGCAACTATTAACCACCATTGTTGAGCATCGTCAAGAAATTGATGATTCTATTCGGGGGTCTTTAGTGGACTGGAATTTTGATCGCCTCCCTAAAATTGATCGCTCTTTATTGCGTATTGCCGTTGCAGAAATGGTATTTTTAGAAGCCCCTGTACAAATTGCGATTAATGAAGCAGTGGAGTTAGGAAAACGGTATTCTGATGAAGAAGGATATCGTTTTATTAATGGTGTTTTACGTCGCGTGAGTAAAAAGTTAGAGTTACCGTCATCTTCAACTCGCGCTTAATTACTGGAAATATTGGAGTTGTTATGGTTTTTAACTGGTTTCGTCGTCAATTTAATGAACAGGAGGAACAAAAATCCCAAGCCGAAGTTCCCACCGAGTCCCCAGAAGAAGAAACAGTTGAGGAAGAAAGCGAGAATCTCCCCGCTACAGAAAGTAGTGATAAGGTAGAGTCTGAGGTCAACGCAACAGCAACGCCTGAGGAAACGAAGGAAGAGGCTTCTCCCCCTGCTGCCACTCCCGCTTGGTTACAAAAATCGGGAGGACTGGAAAAGCTCGAAGAAACTGCCATTGATGATACACCACCGGAACCGGAACCAACGCCAACACTAACCCCCTCAGAAACCGAAGAAGTTGATGAAGAATCCGCTTGGTCAGCGCAAGTTTTAGCCAATCAAGGACGAAAACCAGAAGAAATCTCCGAAGAAGAAATTAGCTGGTTGAAACAGTTACGGAAAGGGTTAGGGAAAACTCGTCGTAATTTTCTTAATCAGTTAAAAGCTGTAGTCGGTAAGGGACCGCTTAATGATGACGCAATCATGGAGATTGAGGCGTTACTCTTACAAGCCGATGTCGGGATTGAAGCAACCGACTATATTATTGAGACCTTACAGGCAAAAATGCGAGAAGAGGCGTTACCTTTAGAAAGCGCGATCGCGTACTTAAAAGAAATTGTCCAAGACATTTTAGAACGTCCATTTCAAGAAAAAAATACACCAGTCACCTTTGCCCCAGAAAAAGATCACCTCAATATTTGGTTAATTACAGGGGTCAATGGGGCAGGAAAAACGACCACGATTGGTAAACTTGCCCATCTCGGTCAAAAATCCGATTATCGCTGTCTGATTGCTGCTGCGGATACCTTTCGGGCTGCTGCAGTTGAACAAGTGAAAACTTGGGGCGATCGCGCAAATACAGAAGTCGTCGCTAATCCTGGCAAAAATACTGACCCCGCAGCAGTGGTTTATGATGCGATTACAAAAGCTCAAAATAAAGGCACAGAATTATTGTTAGTGGATACGGCTGGGCGGTTACAAAATAAGAAAAACTTGATGGAAGAGTTGGGGAAAATTCGTAAAGTCATTGATAAAAAAGCTCCTGATGCAAAAATTGAATCGTTACTGGTGATTGATGCCAGTTTAGGACAAAATGGCTTGAAACAAGCAGAAGCCTTTGCTGAAGTCGCCCGTTTAAGTGGCGTGGTTTTAACCAAGCTCGATGGCAGTTCTAAAGGGGGTGTAGCCCTTGCCATCTCGAAACAACTCAATCTTCCCATTCGCTTTGTTGGTGCAGGAGAAGGGATTGAAGATTTACGTCCCTTTTCCAGTTATGAGTTTGCAGAAGCCCTGTTGAGTTAGGTCTGTCTTCAGTAATACGCTATTCTATAAGTAGTGTCATCATGTTAAGCCAATTGGCTGAACTAATTTAAGAATGTATAAACGCTCCTCTTTTAACTCGGATGAGATCGTCCAACGGGCTGAACAATTAATGAATGCAGCCTCAAATCGCTATCGTATTACAGTGCAAGTGGCGAAACGAGCTAAGCGTCGTCGCAGTGAAGATAAAGCCCAAGATAATCTCGAAGATCCGTTAATGACTCCTCCCATCCGCGCCATTATTGAAATGTCCGATGAACTGACTCAACCGGAAATTATTGGCGAGTGAGATTCAATTACTGTCAAGTTAGACCCCATCTATTTCCCATATAGGGCTTGCTGAAAAAGTCTAATTATCGGTTTAGCTAGGCAAAAGTCAATT
>JAVLCL010000096.1:0-9239 GCA_031580825.1 Halothece sp. Uz-M2-17 | reverse complement strand
TTTCCTTGATTTGATTATGCCCAACACCAATGGCTATGAAATTTGCACTCAACTGCGTCGAGTTTCCAGCCTTCAAGAAATTCCCATCATTATCTTAACGGGAAAAGACGGATTAATTGATCGGATGCGAGCGAAAATGGTGGGAGCAACTCAGTATATGAGTAAGCCTGTTGATCGGAGTACCATTTTAGAATCGGTGCAAAAATACTTGCCTTATCATAGGAGCCAACCGATATCAACGAATCCTCATTCCTCCTCTGCATCAGCAGAAAATTAATCTTCCAAATTCTGTAATGACGACTATTAAAAACGATAATTAATCATGAAAAAAGCACTCATTGTTGAAGATTCTCAAACTGATTTACAAATTTTATCAAGCTGCTTAGGACAAAATGGCTTTGATGTAGTAAAAGCGGGCACTCATGATGAAGCCTTGAGTCACATTCAACAACAACCCTTTAATCTAATTGTCCTTGATGTGGTGTTACCCGACCGCAGTGGCTTTGAACTCTGTCGTCAACTCAAACAAGAAGAAGGAACAAGCAACATCCCTGTTGTTATTTGTTCCACTAAAAATAGTGATTTAGATAAATTTTGGGGGATGAAACAGGGAGCAGATGCCTATATCACGAAGCCCATTGATTCTGATGAGTTAACTCGTACCTTACAACAAGTTGTGAAATAAAGTGACAGCAATTCTTGGACGGAAAAGGTACATTCCTAATTTTTGTTCTTGGTTCTTGGTTCTCGCCCTCTCCTTGTTCCTTTCCCCAGCGCGTAGGGCTATAACTGGTCACTGTTCTCAACCGACTCACAAACGCGATATCAATTAAACTTGTGGTTTCTTCTTCCTCCTCTAACCCTAACTCTCTATTTCCGACAACTGACTCGGAACAAACCAGAACTGAATCTCTGATTCGCTTTCATCTTGTGCCAGACACCACCGCCCTTTTGACGATTTCTCAACTCAGTGAAGTTCTAAAAGTGGATACCCGTCAACTGGTTCCCTTACCGAAACTTCCCAGTTGGGTCATGGGAATTTATAACTGGCGCGGAGAAATTCTCTGGGTGGTTGATTTAGGGGGATTGCTGGGGTTAACCCCCCTCCCCGAACAGCCTTTAGCCACGACTCGCTTACCACTACTCGTTTTGAGAGCACAAGATGAAGCTGGAAACCGAAAAAATCTAGGGTTAATTGTCGAAAATGTGGAAGGGATTACCCGCATTGATCCCAGTTCAATTCAATCTCCTCCTGAATCAACCTTTACCCCTGAACTCTCTCGGGTTTTACGTGGCTATTCTCTCACTTCAGACGGAGAAATGTTAATGGTACTTTCTGCAGAAGCCATTTTTGCTCAAATGCCTAACAGTATTTCTTGATTTCAAATAACAAATATAGCACTTCCCAATCTCATGAGGTACATTCTAAATTTTGGTTCTTTGTTCTTCGTTATTTGTTATTTCTTGGTTGTTAATCAATGAACCACGAACTATGAATCATGAACATCCACCGACTCGCATTACGTACCTCAACCAACTAGGAAACGCCATAACAAATAGCACTCATTATGACTCAAACCTCTCCACAACAACAAAAAAATCAATCCTCTTTTTCTCAGTCTAGCAACGGACACCATCTTAGGGAATCTGACCAGCGTTTAGAGTATATTCCTTTACAAGAAGAAAACATAACCCAAGAGAATCAAAGCTGGTGGCAAAAACTAAAAACCCGTTGGGATAACATTAGCTTTCGGAATAAACTCACGATAGTTGTTATCGGAAGTGTTGCTGTTCCTGTCGTAGCAGTGACACAAGCCAACGTGCTCTTCACTCGTGCCAAATTAGTGGATGACCTAGAAAAGCAATTAATCCTAGAACTACAAAGTTTAGAAGAGCAGATGACAGATGACTATGAAGAGTTAGCTGAAGAATCAGAAATCATGGCAAGAAATGCTGTTGTCACGGGGGCGAATCTGAATGATCCTCAGCAAGCAGAGCAAGTCTTAAACAACGCGATCGAGCCCAATCCCAATGAAAGTTTTTATATTTTAACCAACCAACAAGGAGAAAGCATCGCTCAGAAAATTTCTATTATTGATCGAGATTTTTCCCAGTATCCCCCTCTTCCAAGCGGTAATGAAACGATTGATCAATACTCTGAAACGACCCAACCGATACGCCCGGTTAATCAAAATATTGGCATTAACCTCACTGACTTACCCATGGTGCAAGACGTGCTGGAAACCGGTCAGGGGAAAGCGGGTATTGAATTGATCAGTAGTACGACTTTAGAAAAACTCGGTTTAGCGGAACAAGCCAATATTGGTATTCGGGAGCAACAAATTGAGGGCTTACCGGAAGCCAAACAACCCTTTCCCGAAGGAACCTATGATATCAATCAAGGGAAGATCGGCATGGCGTTAATGAGTGTGCAGCCCATTATCCAAAATGGGCAAACTGTGGGAACAGTGATTCAAGCCCGTTTGCTCAACCGTGACTATGAAATTGTTGACTTGATTAAACAAGAAACAGGAGCCAATACCGTTACCTTGTTTGCCCAAGACTGGCGGATTAGTACTAACGTTTCTTATGAAGATGGGGAAACGCGAGCCATTGGAACTCGGGTTTCGAGAGAAGTAGCAGAAACGGTTCTCAATCAAGGAGAAACCTTTATTGGGGAAGCTAATGTTGTTGATACAACGTTCTTGAGTGCCTATAACCCAATTTATAACAGCGGTGGGGAAGTCATTGGCATGACTTATGTGGGCGATCCCCAAACCGAAATTAATGCTGCTTTATTGAGAGCCAGCGTCATTGACTATGGGATTGGTTTGATTATTCTCGTGATTGGTGGCGGTGTCGCCGTATTGATTTCTCGGAGTTTCTCGACCCCAATTCTTCGTTTATCGAACTTTGCGCAACAAGTGGGAAGCGGAAATTATCGCCTACGGATGCAAGGGACAAACCGTCAAGATGAAATTGGCATTTTATCCCAAGACTTAAACCGTATGGTGACAAACCTTGAAGCAACCCAAAACCAACTGCAACAAGATATTACTGAAAATAGTTTCTTGGCTCGTTTAGCAAGTGCGAATGTTACGAACTCAGAAAGTGTAACTCAACTTTTGGATCAAGCTGTGAGTGAAACCCGAGACTTATTAGAAGTCGATCGCGTTGTGATTTATCGTTTCCAAGATGATGGTAGCGGTTATATTTCTAATGAATCCGTTATTGAAGGAGTAAAACCAGCCCGAGAACGAGAAATAAAAGATCCTTGCATTCCAGAAGAAATCCGCCAAGCCTACGTTGAAGGGCGAATTGTTCCCACAACCGATGTTTTAAATGCGGGTTTTCATCCCGATCACTTGCAATTGATGAAAGATTTAAACATTCGGGCAAATTTTGTCGTTCCCATTGTGGTGCGGGAAAATCTCTATGGTTTGCTCATTGCTCATAATTGCGAAGAACCCTACGAATGGCAAGAGCGAGAAATTAATTTGATGCAACGGGTTGCTACAGAACTCAGTGGAGCGCAAGAACGGGTTAGTTTCTTGGAAGATTTACAAGCCTCAGAAGAAGAACAACGACAGGAGAAAGAAAAGCTGCAACGACGCGCTCTAGAATTGCTAATGCAGGTTGATCCGATTAGTAAGGGAGATTTAACCGTTAATGCCAGTGTAACGGAAGACGAAATTGGTACCGTTGCCGACTCTTATAACTCTACTGTGGAAAGTCTGCGGAAGATTGTGGGACAGGTACAACAAGCAGCAAAAGCCGTAGCGGATACCACCACCAAAAACGAAGCAGAAGTGCAAGCCCTATCCCAAGGGGCACTGAAACAATCGGAAGAGATTGAAATTGCCTTACAGCGGATTGAAGCGATGACCCAATCCATTAATGCCGTATCCGCTAACGCAGCCGAAGCAGAGGGCGCAATTCAAACCTCAGCAGCCACGGTAAAAGCAGGGGATGAGGCAATGAACCGCACTGTTGATGGGATTGTTGGGATTCGGGAAACGGTAGCAGAGACGGCGAAAAAAGTCAAACGGTTAGGGGAATCGTCTCAGAAAATTTCGCAGGTGGTAAATTTAATTAGTAACTTTGCGGACCAAACGAACTTACTGGCGTTAAATGCGTCCATTGAGGCAGCCCGAGCAGGCGAACAGGGACGCGGGTTTGCAGTGGTTGCGGATGAAGTGCGGGCGTTGGCGCAACAGTCGGCAAATGCGACTTCTGAAATTTCGAGTCTCGTTGACCAAATTCAAACGGAAACTAATGAGGTTGTTACCGCGATGGAAGAAGGAACCGAACAAGTGGTTAGCGGGACACAATTGGTGGAAGAAGCCCGAGGAAACTTAAATCAAATCTCGGAAGTATCGAACCAGATTAATGAACTGGTGGCAAAAATTGCAGAAGCTGCCAAAACTCAGTCTGCGGACTCGGAACAGGTTAATCAGACGATTAAAGATGTCGCCGCGATCGCGCAACGAACGTCTGAAAGTGCAACGCAGGTATCCGATTCATTTAAGGAACTCCTGCAAACAGCACAAAACCTAGAAGAAAACGTTGGACAATTTAAAGTGGAGTAAATTTTATTGGGTAACTGCTCACTGGTTACCCTCTTCTTGAATCTATTGTTGAGACGACAGCGCGATCGCGATTTTCAATAATAGGAGTAATTTCTGTTTTGAAGGTTAACCAATCATTAACAGCATTGGGATTATTATTTGCACCCTTTTCTAATAAAATTACCCCTTCTTCAAAACCAGTAATGCCATACTCCCCTTGATTTGTCATCTCTTCAATGCGGTAAGTCATCGACCGTAATCGCCGTAAATCGTCATCAAAAGCAACTTGATACCGACGCAACCGCCATAAATCTGCTAAGACATAGTCCACTAATTCCACTTTTTCTTGGTCATTCCGCACCTCTAAAGCTGGAAAGCGAATAATTTCTCGTCGCCCTGATAAATGCGGAATAATGTAAGTCGTTGCTGACACACTTGCCTCTTGAGGGATTTGATTCATTAACTGATAAATGTTCCCAGAATGATGCCATTGTTCAGGTAAAGAGACATACACCCACGGATCAACCGAGTCAGGAATTAAAAAATAAAGGGTGCGATTGGGATTAGATGTCATCGTAAAAAAGAGCGTCAGACAAATGCAAAATACCCAAAAACGACGAAACTTTCTGGAAAGAGGACGCGGGGTAAGACTTTCTACAGGTTGGTTGAATCGTAAAACTCCTTGTCCACCCCACCATAAAATTGCCCCATAACATAAACCCGGCACAACCCCCATTGCATAGCGAATGGTAATCGCCAGTACAGAAAACCCTTTTCCTAAGAGAAGTTTTAATAAAGGAAACCCTGCAATCATCCAAGCACCAGGGGCAACTGCCGGAATAAAGGCAAACGGTAGCAGTTGTCCCAGTAAATAGCGAATCGTGCGACCGACGGGCGTAACCAGTTCAATCACTAACAGCCACGGTTGAGTCAGCATGGCAAAAATCACATCCAAAGTACTAGCCTCGTCGCCTTCTACATATTGCCCAAATCGCTCTAACATGAAGCGTTTAGAAATATCTTCAGAAAAAATCGGCATAATGAGATTAGTGAGCACTAATAAATAGCCGAAACTGACTGTACAAACCATCAACCCAATACGCGGGAAGCGACGACTGAGTACCATATAGACCCCAATGCCAAATAGGGTAATTCCACTGTCTTCTCGCACCGCTAAAATGAAGACACTGAAGAGGGCAAACAACCACCACCAGCGTTTTTCCATTGCTAACAGCAGCGTAAAGACAAAGAGCGGAATCTGGCTAATATCGTGGAAGTTAGCAAGGGTTGGTGCAAGAATGGCATTTGCTGCGTAAAAGCTGACACTGATCAGTGTAGCAACCGTATTGTCAACATATTCTCGCGCTAGAAAGTAGAGGATAATCCCAGCAGTGGTAACAAAAACAACTTGTAAGACAGAAAGCGTCGCCGGATCGGGAAATAGGGCATAAATGGGTAACCATAAGAGTAAGGCGGGTGTAAAGTGTTGTCCGAGACGATGATAGGTAACATCGGGAACTTCATTGTTATGGACAACATTGGTTGACAGTTGGGACGAGAGAGAACTCTGGAAAAAGTTGCCCTGAAGACCATTCCAGAAGACTTGATTAAAAATTCCTTGGTCGTAAGACGAGTAAAATGTAAAGTGGCGATGGAGAATTAAAATCAGAGTAATGGTAAAAAACGCGATCGCGCTGATAATAATCCCCTTTTTCTCCGTTGCCTGATTTAACGGAAACAGCATAGCCCTCCTACCCCCACCTGTGCGGGTCTCTTCGCAAAATCATTCTTGTCTTAATTGATATTATCGTTAATTCAGAGCAATTTTCCCGAAGTTTGCCCACTTGTGATCGATTTTAGGAAAATTTCAATCCGAACGCTACAAAACCGCAAGTTCTTGCTTACAATGGAAATAGCGGAAAACATATTTCCGTTCACTCCTCACACCACACTCCGTCCGGACGGCGTTCGGGCGGCTTCCTCTGTTTATCACTCGACTGTACCATAAGACTGATCGGATTGAACATTAAAGTCTCACTTTTGAGAGAAAAATTTGGCTTGATTTTATCAATTTTGACAAAAATCAGGAAGACTTTGTTATTTTAGAAAGCTGAAAGCTAAATTAAGTTACATTATCTTTCTCTAGAATCAGTTATGCTCCGAAGGACGCAGCGAGAACTGATAAAATGAAATTAAGTGCAGGATGGATTCTTCCTCCTACAAATTAGAAAAGCAGATAGAAATAAGGATTTAGGGCATGGTAGCAACTGCAGAAGTCACCGATAGCAGCTTCCAACAGGAAGTCTTAGAAAGTGAACTTACCGTTCTTGTCGATTTTTGGGCACCTTGGTGTGGACCTTGCCGTATGGTTGCACCAGTGGTTGATGAAATCTCGGAACAATACGAAGGTCAAGTGAAAGTCGTCAAAGTTAATACCGACGAAAATCCTAATGTTGCAAGTCAATATGGCATTCGCAGCATTCCCACCCTCATGATCTTCAAAGATGGTCAGCGCGTGGATATGGTCGTTGGCGCTGTTCCCAAAACCACATTGGCAAATACTTTAGAAAAGTATCTATAAATTGCGTTTCATTGAACCCAAATTATCAGAAAACTTATCTTAGAAAAGTTAATTGGGTTACTTATGACTCAACAAAAATAAAAGTGTTTAGGGAGACAGATCTGTGATTTAGCAGTGATGTCCTCCCTATTTTTACCCAGACTGGTGTTTCGTTAGCTTTCAATTCCTCTAACGTCATCAGCTAAGCAGGTTTTTTTATGGATGTATCTCCAAAACGTGAAAACAGCCCTGACCAGGTCGCAAATGAAATTACAGCCTTGATGGATCATCTTCCGAATACAGAAAAAGGAAGTTGGATTAAACAAGCAATTAAAATCCTCATCCGTCTTGCTGATGAAGATCTAGCAACGACAGACTGGAAAATTATTTCCCGCACATTACAAGATTTAGAAGCGGGATTGATGACCTTTCAGCCTTACCGCCACACTCGAAAAGTTACTGTTTTTGGTTCCGCACGCATTGCCCCAGACGCGGAAGAGTATAAGCTAGCCAAAGAATTTTCACAATGTCTTGCGAAACAGGGCTTTATGGTCATGACCGGTGCCGGAGGTGGCATCATGGCTGCGGGGAACGAGGGTGCTGGACGAGAGAACTCTTTTGGTCTAAACATCCAGCTTCCCTTTGAACAAGGTGCAAATGACTATATCTATAATGACGAAAAACTGATTGGGTTTAAGTATTTTTTTACACGAAAACTTTTTTTCTTACGAGAAAGTGACGCGATCGCGCTGTTTCCAGGAGGCTATGGCACTCAAGATGAAGCCTTTGAATGTTTAACTTTGTGCCAAACCGGAAAACAACCGCCGATTCCTCTAGTTTTGATTGATAAACCGGGTGGGGACTACTGGAAAGCGTGGGATCGCTATATCCAAGAACACCTGATTCAAGATGGTTTAGTCAGTCCGGATGACAACTGCATTTATACCATCACCGATGACCTTGAGGTCGCCTGTAACGCAATTAATCATTTCTATCGCGTCTATCATTCCAGCAGTTATGTCGGTGATTTGTTAGTCATGCGCCTCAATGCTGAACCCACAGATGCGCAAGTGGCGTTACTGAATGAAGAATTTAGTGACATCTTAGTGCGCGGAAAATTTGAAAAAAGCCCGCCTCTGAACGAAGAAAACGGGAATGGCACTTCTGATCTCCCTCGTTTAGTCTTTCACTTTAACCAACGGGACTTAGGGCGGTTGTATAAACTGATTCGGCGGATTAATCAATTTCCGATTGCAGTTCCTTCCCGAGTGGAAACTCACCCCGAACAAAAATAATTCGGGGGCAAGGGTTGACAAAGCCCAATCCCCTATGACATGATTAGAAAGTGCTTGAGTTTCACGCGGGTGTAGCTCAGCGGTAGAGCGTCACCTTGCCAAGGTGAATGCCGTGGGTTCGAATCCCATCACCCGCTTTCTAACATCCATTCCATACAAGCATTCCAGCCCCTGCTTGTCTCATATTTGATAATTTTGGACTAACACTTGGACTATTTGAGGACATTTGGAAGCCTCCAGAAAGCTGCGACTTAGAAGTGGTGCTAGAAAAATGGCATCTGGGTGATAATCGCCAGCGACGAGGTTATGGATCAACTGCTCTGAAATATCCCTTACTTGGGCTGGTAATCTGTGCTGAGTGCCGAAGCACTTTTTATTCTCAGCCTGCCGTGATGAACTATTCCCAACCTAAACGTCTAGGGATTCCCAAAGTTGACCGTCACTACTCCCAATGTGAGAACTGGCGCGATCGCGCTAATCAGATCATATTCTATTTCAGCAACGCCGCAAAAAGATTAACCACAGCTAAGGAACCATGTCCCCAATCTTGGGCAAACCCCAAACAACGGCGAATTGTTGGATCATCAACTGTGGCATTGGCACGACTAGGATTGAGCATGATGAATGTAATCCGAGAAGCGTTCGGTTCCCATTCTCGCGCTTGGTAAGTAGCGATAGCAGCCGGTTGAATCAATAATTGCACCGCGATTTATACATCAGAGTTGTTTTTAAGCATGAGGTGATGGGAAATGCCAGCATCCAGGTATTCTTTACCGATGACTTGAAAGCCGAGCTTTTCGTAAAAGGGAATGGCTG
>JAVLCL010000095.1:0-9265 GCA_031580825.1 Halothece sp. Uz-M2-17 | reverse complement strand
AAATTTGCTCCCGAAAAATCTGCTTTTGTCAAATCTGCTCCCGAAAAGTCTGCTCTTGTTAGATTTGCTTTCTTAAATATTGCCTCTGTCAAATTTGCTCCCGAAAAATCTGCTTTTGTCAAATCTGCTCCCGAAAAGTCTGCTCCTGTTAGATTGGCGGAATCTTGAAACCTACATGACTTGGCATTTGCTCCATTAAATTTTGCGTTTTGTGCAATCACATCTTTAATTACTGCTTCTGTAAAGTTTGCACGGTAAAACTTTACTTCGGAAAGTTGGCATCTAACTAGTTTAGCACCTTGCATTTGACATTCCTCTAGGGAACATTCTTGAAAATCTACTTCAGTTATATCACACCCTTTAAGTTTGCCTTTCTCGAAATTAGAATTTTTGAAGCTAACATAATTTAAAGTTGCTTCAGAAAATACTACTTCTCTAAAATTACTTCTTTCCAAATTAGAAAACTTGATTTCACTTTCTCTAAAATTAGATTTTGTAAAGTTACATTCAATTAAAATACAATTTTGTATTTTAATATTATAGCAACTTGCACCAATAAAATTGCTTTTATTTATATTAGAATATAAAAGCACTGAATGCCGAAGTAATGAATTTGATAATAATGAATTATTTAAATTGAAACTTATAAGGTAAATGCTATATAAGTTACTCCCTGAAAGATCTAATTCACCCTTTATTAGTTTTTTACGAGAGTTACTTCCTAAGCCCCAAAAATACTTGAATAATAATTTAATAATGGAAGATTTAGAATAATATTTAAATAAATTGTAAGTAATATCTAAAAGATACGTATTTTTGGGATAACTTAAGACTTTAGATATAACTAAATTACTTATATTAGCAAGTGATCCAGAATGTATAGCAGCCTGCTTTAATTCTGATTCTTCTAAATTTAAATCTCCAAAATAAGTAGGATAAACTGTATTTCTGAATTTACCCTGTTGATAGCTAGTTCGGAAACGTTTCAATAAAATTTTTATATCATCTGGATTTAAAGATACTAAGTTATAAAAGTTGGCTTGCTCTCCATTTTCTAATTGTTCTAAACGTCCAAGCAAAAAAGTGCGCTCTGGAAGAGTCCGTGCATTTGCTTCGACAACGGCACGAATTGTTTTTTTACCCCCTTTCGCAAGGATAGTTGCTATTGCTTGACGGACTGTAATAGATGTTTCTGTTTCAGCGACAGCTAAAAGAAAATCTGACACTTTATCAACATCAAATGTAAGTGCTCTAACTGCTCCAAGTCGCACAGATTGAGATTCATGGCTAAAATTTTCTAGTAATCTACTAATGCGAGCAACTTGTTGTTCTTCTGTACGAAATTTAAAGCCACGCAAGCCTTCAATTACAGTCCAAATGACAGTTACACTGCCTGAAAATCCTACCAGAACTGAAAGCCAGAATTTAATTTCACTATAACGATTTTCTCGATTTAGCTTTTTAATTTCTGCTTGAAGTTTTTTTAATTCAAGTTGAGTTTTAGTTGGAGTAGTTGCTATAACTTCAGGTATTAGTATTACAAAATTTATAGATATTAAAAATATTAATAGTAATCTCTTAAAGTTCATTAGAGGTTATATGGACTTCGTTAATGACATTCTCTCTATACCCATTTTACTAAGCCAAAGCTCCTTTAAGGCGAAATTTTTGGGTTAAGCCTATGTATAAATAATTTTGCATGGGTGCTTAAATACTTCGTAGCTAACTCCAGGTTAATTATCTGCAACTAATTGTTTCTCATTCACAGAGTTCTGTTCTTTCTTCCCATTAGATCGCTGATCGCCGTAATACATCAACGGAATAATAAACAGCGTCAATGCAGAAGAGGTTAACATCCCCGTTAACAATGTCCAGGCTAACCCAGACCACACGGGATCGCTGAGAATAGTTAACGTTCCTAACATGGTGGTGACACTGGTGAGGAGAATCGGGCGAAAGCGCACCGCACCCGCTTCGATGATGGCTTCTTTCAGTTCAATGCCTTCTTTGCGTCTGTCTCCCACGAATTCTAAGAGGACGATCGCGTTGCGAACGACAATCCCGGCTAAGGCAATCACCCCAATCATCCCTGTGGCGCTGAAATAAACGCCATTGAGAGAGAAGCCCACTAAAATTCCGATTAAGGCTAATGGAATTGCCCCCAGCATGATTAAGGGAATTTTGAAACTGCGGAACTGTCCGACAAGGATAATATAAATGAGGATGACTGCCACCAGCATCGCTAAGCCTAAATCGCGGAAGACTTCGAGAGTGAGTTGCCATTCTCCTTCCCACTGAATAGAGTAGCCATCGGGTAAGGGGTTACGGAAGAAGTAAATCAGTTGTTCCATGACCGCATAAACTGACGATCGCGCATCCATTTCCCCAAAGACATAAGTGACAGGAACTTGATTTCTGTGGAAGATGGGCTGATCTACCGTTGTGGAAGTAAAGGTCACTAACTCGGTGAGAGGAACTAAATTTCCCTCTGGTGTCGGCATTTGAATCCGACGCAGATCATCAATGCTTTGACGGTTGGCTTCGGCAAAACGGACTTGAATTTGCACCGGCGTTAATTCACCCGGAACTTGCAACGTGGAAGCATCGACCCCGCGGATTGCCATGTTGATGGTTTGGGCGATGTCTTGGGTACTTAATCCCGCTTGGTTCGCTTTTTGGCGATCCACTTCCAGCTTCATCTGCGGATTTGGTTTTTCACCGAGTCATCCACGTCCACCACTTCGCCGGTATTGCGGAAGACATCGGCAACTTGTTTGGCAAGTTCACGCTGGCGTTCGTAGTCGGGTCCATAAATTTCCGCTAGCATCGTGGAACGCACAGGTGGACCTGGTGGATCTTCAATTAACTTGACGATCGCGTTATTCTGTTTTGCCATCTCTGTTAATTTGGGACGTAAACGAAAGACAATATCTTCAGAACTCACAGACCGCGCACTCTCATTGGTCAAGTGAACCCGAATATCGGCTAAATGTTCCCCACTGCGATGGGTATTCCCCCGCAATAAGCCGTTAAAATCAATGGGGGCAGCAGTTCCCACATAGCTTTCAAACTGGACAACTTGCGGGTCTTCTTTCAGTACCGTTTCCATTTCCCGGACAATGCGGTCTGTTTCTACTAATTCCGTTCCCAACGGCGCATCCACTTGCACTAAGAACCGATCTTCATCTGCTTTGGGTAACATTCGGAATTTCACCGCTTGCGTCAGGGGAAGGGCGAAACTCGCCAGGAGTAAACCCACCACAAAGAAGATTAAAAACCGTCGTCGGGTCGCAGAATCAATTAACGGTTCCATGATCCGCCGATACAGGTTGTAAATACGGTTGGGGACTTCTTCGGAAGATTGACCATCCTGATCGCCGTTATTATTCTGGGAACGTCCCTGCACTTTAATCACTCGTACCGCCAGATAGGGCGTGACAATAATCGCCAGCGAGGTACTAATAATCATCGCCACGGGAACATTAAAGGGAATCGGTCCCATGTAAGGTCCCATCATTCCCGTCACAAAGCCCATAGGGATAAAGGCGAGAATAACCGTTACTGTGGAGAGAAGAATGGGAACGCCTAATTCAGCAACCGCAAGGGTCGCTGTTCGGACTTTCTGGGAAAAAGACTGATCGGGCATTTCCTCGAAGCGACGGTGGATGTTTTCTGTTACCGCGATCGCGTCATCCACTAAAATCCCCAAAGATAAAATCAAAGCAAACAGGGTAATTCGGTTAATCGTCTGTCCCGCGATCCAACCCACTAACAACGTTCCCGCAAGGGTTAAAGGAATCGCTAAAGCCACAATCAACGCATCGCGCCACCCTAAAAACGCAATCAGTAAAACAACAACAATCGCGATCGCCTGGAATAAACTGGAATACAAATCGCCAACCGCACGCGCTGCGGTGCGTCCGGCATTCCGACTGACGGCAATTTCTACGCCCGTGGGCATCTCGTCTTGTAATTCTTCAACGCGATTAAAAATTTCTTTGGCGACAACCACCGCGTTTGTCCCTTTTTTCTTCGCAATCCCAATCGTCATCGCCGGACGTTCTGCAAAGTCTTGTTCCGGCTTGAATTTCGGATCGGGATAGGGTTCGGTGACATCCCAGTCTTGGCGGTTAAACAGACGAGAATAAGTTGCGCGATCGTCATAGCCATCACTGACGGTGGCAACATCTTCTAAATAAATGGGCGATCCATCTTCCCCTTGTCCAACAACAATCGCTTTTAGTTCATCAGCCGTTTCAACAAGGTTTCCCCCTTCAATAAAAATCCGTCGATTCCCAACTGACACATCCCCTGCTTGCACTTGGGTATTCGCAACTTGGATGCGTTGCGAAATCACCGCCGGAGAAATCTGATAACTTGCCAACTGTTCGGGGTCTAAATCCACGCGCATCACCCGTGGCTGTCCTCCCGTAATGGTTAAATTCCCCGTATTGGGAATTTGCCTTAACTCTCGCAGTAACCGTTCCCCAACGCGACGCAACTGGTTATCACTATAGTCTTCTCCCGTTACCGTCAGCGTCACAATCGGAACATTATCCACAATCAAGGGATCAACCTGATAATTAACCCCTTGCGGTAACTCATCTCGGGAGTTAAACAGATGATTTTGCAGGCGAAATAAGGAATTTTCCCAGTCTTCCCCCACAAAAAACTGGGCAGTGATGCGCGCTTGACCCGTTTGCGAGGTAGAATAAATATCATCAATCCCCGGCAATTCCCGCAGTTTCGCCTCAATGGGCAACGTCACGGTTTCTTCCACCACTGCTGCTGGCGCACCCGGATAATGGAAATAAATATCCGCACCGGGAACAGTAATTTGCGGATTTTCTTCTTTGGGGGTAAACAACGCAGCAGCCAACCCAAAGATCACTAGGGCAACAATGATCAACAGGGTCACTTGCGAATTAACAAAATAGGCGGTGATGCGACCGACGATATTTAGGGGGCGTTGTTGTTCAGGAGTATTAGTCATTAGTCATTCAGCCAAGTCCAACCTACATTTTTCTTTGTTCCCCCCTTGCAAAGGGGGTTAGGGGGGATAATTCTAGCCGACGACAGCAGCGTGAACTTGTCCCATGACAGAGAAACTCTTCAGGAAAGGATTGACCATGCGAGGATCTTTAATCATTGCGCCATAGTCACCGACGACAAACTTTAATTTGCCTTGCATATACGCGCCACTTAATCCCATCATATTCAATCCTTTCTGGAACCATTTTTCCCAATCTTCAGGCTGAGCACGCAAATCCCAACTGAGGGTTTGTCCGTTGTAAGCCCCAGCGTCAAAAGCTTTACCATCTTTAACCACTAAGACACCTCGCGGTTGATCTTCGCCTTTGAAACCATAGCCAATCACCGAGTCAAAGTTAATTTTTGCTAAAGCATCAGAGAGATCGGGTTCTGCGTTCCATTTTTCTTGGTATTGTGCCATCCATTCGGGAGAAAATAAATCTGCCATTTTTCTTGATCCTTTTTATTCTAAACTACATGATTAACTGGTTGATAAAATCAGTAAAAAAAGTTATGGCTAATTATTACTGATTCTGATGTTGGGTTTCATACTTTCACCCAACCTACAAGTCTGAAGTTAAGCCGAAGCTGTGGTGAGAAGATTTTCTTCCCAGCGACGGGGAGGCGTTGCATTGCGGATATCGCGCCAAATTTGGGTTGCAGCTAAAGCCCCATCACCCGCAGCAACAACGACTTGGTTTAAGCCCACTTTGAGATCGCCAATGGCGAAAATTCTAGGATGAGAGGTGCGTCCCATTTTATCCGTAATTAAGTTATTGCCTTTATAGTCAAGGTCAAACCGAGTGAGATAATCATGGTGATACTTCGATCCCATGGAAATTAACCCTGTTTCTAACTCAATCACGGAACCATCGGTTAATTCGACACCTGTCATTTGATGGTTTTCCCCAAGGAACTGTTTAATTGGGGTTTCTACGATACGATAGCCATGATCTTCCAGTTGCTGACGCAGTTCCGGTCGAATCTCAAACATCCCATGAGTAAAGATGGTGATGTAAGGGGTGAACCAGCTTAAATTAAAGACCATTTCTTCAATACTGGCTTCACTTCCCGCAAAGAAACCGCATTGTTTATCGGTCATTTCATAGCCATCACAGACCATGCAAACGTGCAGATTATACCCTGCATATTCATAAACGTTTTGCATATCGTCTAGCGGGGGAAGCTGGTCGATAATACCACTGGCTGCAATAATATATTTTGCTCGTAAGACGGGATAGATACTATTATCATTGCGTCCCACTTTTGTGGTTACGGCGAAGGTTTCTCCTTCATCAACGATATCTTCCACAAAGCCGTTGAGAAAGTCTCCGTCTAAAGATAAATAATGATCTTTTCCGCGTTTGAGGAGTTCCCGTCCTGGGGTATCTGGGGGTAAACCGAGATAGTTGTGTAACTCCTGCATCCAAAACGATCGCGCTTTGCCTTTGTCGATGATCAGGCTAGAGAGATTATACCGTTGCAAGTAAATCCCTGCGGATAATCCTCCCGCCCCACCACCGACAACAATCGTATCGTAAATATGGTCTTGTCGCTGATCGAGGTTTTTGCGACTAATCTGCATAATTAATCTCCAAATACTTTGGTCATTAGTTTTTAGTCATTCGTTATCAGACAACAATGACGTAAGGATAAAAAATAAGTAATTACTTACTCGTGGGAAGTCCTTTCTGTTGCCACTCCATCATTCCGCCAGAAATGTTATAGACTTTTTGAAAGCCAGCCTTGAGGAGTTGTTTGGCTGCCACTGGGCTACGATGAGAGGTTAAGCAGATGACAGCAACAGGCTGATCTTTGGGCAGTTCCCGAAACCATTTTGGTAGTAACAACCGTCGTAACCCTGGAATCATGCCAAAAGAAAGGCGAAAGAGGCTCAAGTTCACCGCTTGTGGCGCATGACCGGTCTTATATTCAAAGCCCGTCCGCACATCAATTAATTTCGGAGGACGTGCCATTTGTTGATACTGCTTCGGTGAAATTTGTCGCGCGGTTGGTTGTGCCGATGCTGTAACCATATAATTTTCTCTCCTAAAGAACAAATGAAGGGGTTTATTGGGTCCGACAAGTCTTCCAACCGAAAATGCTATAAATCGGACAAGTGCCAACAAGTGCGGTTAATGTCGGAACGGCTGCTGCAACGCTTAAAATAATGCCGGTTGTCGTTCCGCTATAAGTGCTCATTCCCAGAAATAATAAGACTCCGGCTAAACCTAAGCGTAGAATTCGGTCTAGGAAACCAACGTTATGGGACATCAGTATTGATCCTCCGTTGTTTGTTTCACTTCATTTACAAATATATAACCAATTAGTAATTTAGTCAACTCTTGAATCCAAATTCAATTTGTGTTATTGTGAATATATGACTAAATAGTAGTATAAAAATAAGGATTTATAACATATGGCACATATCGTAATTGTTGGCGGTGGATTTGGCGGACTGTCTGCAGCTTATGAACTCAAGCATCTTCTGCGCGGAAAGCACGAAATTACTCTCATTTCCGATGAAACCACTTTTACCTTTATTCCCTCTTTACCATGGGTTGCCTTTAATCTTAGACGCTTAGAAGATGTTCAACTGCCCTTAGCCCCCTTGTTAGCTAGACAAGGCATTAACTGGCAACACGGGAGGGTCACTGGTCTGGATCCCAACCAAAAACGAGTGAGTGTGGGCGAGGATATCAGGTTTGATTATGATTATCTCGTGATTACAACTGGGGCTTCTTTGGCGTATCATTTGATGCCCGGATTAGGTCCAGAAGACGGCTATACGCAATCGGTTTGTAATGCTCATCATGCGGAAATGGCACGAGAAGCCTGGGATGAGTTCTTAGACAATCCGGGTCCCTTGCTGGTAGGGGCGGTTCCGGGGGCAAGTTGTATGGGACCTGCTTACGAATTTGCTCTCTTAGCAGACTTTGCCCTGCGTCGAGAAGGCAAACGGGATCAAGTTCCCATTACCTTTATCAGCCCTGAACCCTATCTCGGACATTTAGGAATTGGCGGGATGGCAAACTCTGGGAAGTTAGTCACCGAACTAATGAAGCAGCGGAATATTGATTGGGTCGAAAACGCTGAAATTGCGGAAATTCATGAAGACCATATTAAATTAACCGATGGTCGGGAGTTTCCATTTCAATATTCCATGTTTTTACCGCCGTTCCGTGGCGCACAATTCTTAAAAGAGGTTCCTGGCTTAACTGATGAAAAGGGCTTTTTACCGGTTCTAGATACTTATCAACATCCTGACTATCCCTCCATTTATAGCGCAGGCGTGATTACTCAATTAGCACCGCCGGAAAAAACTGAAGTTCCCCTTGGTGCACCGAAAACGGGTCAAATGACAGAATCTATGGCAATGGCGGTGGCGCACAATATCGCAAGGGAATTGGGGGCAATCAACGCCCGTCCCGTGAAACCCAGTCTAGAAGCGATTTGTATGGCAGATTTTGGCGATACGGGCATTATCTTTATTGCTGCACCCGTTGTTCCTGATCCTAGTGTGGGGAAACGTCGTCATGCCACCGCGCTGAGAGGGCTTTGGGTGAATTGGGCGAAAAATGCTTTTGAGTGGTATTTCTTGGCAAAAATGCGCTGGGGAACTGCGGTGCCTTGGTTTGAAAAGCTAGGACTGTATTTATTGCGGTTAACTTTGGTAACTCCCATTTCCGAAACGCCTACTCAGCAGAAGGATTTAACGAGTATAAAAGGATAAATTATGAGTGACATTGCAACGGTGGATCGCTATGAATTTTTAGCGAGTCGGTTTAAGTTGTTGAGCGAACCTACCCGATTACGAATTTTAGAAGTCATTTGCGGTGAAGAACGTAAAGTCAGTGACATTTGTGAACGCACGGGTTTACAACAAGCCAATGTGTCCAAACAGTTGCAGTTATTAAGGGCTGCAGGGGTTGTCGCTTGTCGGCGGGTGGGGACTTGTCGTTACTATCGTGTGATTGACCAAGAGTTATTAAAGTTATGCGATTGAGCTCCGCTCACTGAATCGAAGATTCAATCGCGCTTAGTTTGCAAGGAGAAAAGAGAGGAATCAATATGACCAATACATTATTTATTAATCAACTGACACAGAAAAGACGCTTACTGGGAGTGACGACTTTAATGATTCTCCTGGCAGGGGGAGGGATTTGGGGCTTAAATGCGATTGTCAAACCCAATTTTGCTGCGTCTCAAACTACTGAAGAAACAGAAACAGTAG
>JAVLCL010000094.1:0-9290 GCA_031580825.1 Halothece sp. Uz-M2-17 | reverse complement strand
GTCTTTGCAAACAATAACGATGCGATCAGACGAGACGGTAGAAGCGACATCACCAGCGAGTTCTTCTGTTAATGTTAGATGTTTGACTTGAACAGCAGGACCAAAGTTACACCACATATCTAGACCTCGATCAGCAGCATTGGTTACACCGACTCGATATAATTTTGCAGGTATAGAAATTTCTTCTGAATTGTCTATTCCGACAACAGTTTCTAAAAAATCTTGGAATGCTTTTACAACAGCTTGATCGGGGTTACAAATCTTTAAACTTATAGTAAATATAGGCTTCAACTAATCCATTTTTGTTAGCTTTTCCAAGTTAATTTAGAATTTGAGGTGGAGTAGCAAACTGATTAAACAAATCATCTTGATAACGAGCACTACTTGTTGAGCAACGTCCAACTAATTTTAAGGAAACATCATCTCGCCACTTTTTAGAATGCTAACTGTCCACTCTCTTCAATTTTTATCCGATAACCTTCATGGGAAGGAATCTCCAAGTTTAATCCTAGGATTAATTCTTTTGCGACTGCTTGAATCATGGGAATTGGAACAGAATTACCCGCCTGTTTACGAATTTGTGAATGAGGAACAACAATCGGATAATTATCTGGAAACCCTTGTAGTCTTAGGTTCTCTCTAGAGGTTAAACGCCGAACACCATTCACTAAAAGATAATTATAAGATGCTCCCGCTCGTAAAGCGCAACTATAAGGTAAGACAGAAATATTTCCTGATTTATTTTCATGCCAAACTGATGGAAAAAACGGTTCAGATTTCAGACGACTCCAGACACTTTTAACAACTTTTTCAGAAGCATAATGTCTTGGATCAACTTCTGCGTCATTTTCTAAAAAGTTTTTAAGATTTGCTTTTTCTTTTTGAACTTCCGGAAAGCGAAAAGAGTAGTTTCCTAAAAAACCAATAATAATAATCCGTTCTCGTTTTTGAGGCAATCCGAAATCAAGCGCATTCAAAACTTTACTATAAACGGTATATCCTAAACTTTCCAAAGAGTTTTTAATAATAGAGAAAGTCCTCCCTTGATCATGGCTCACTAGATTTTTAACATTTTCAAGTAAAAAGGCTTTTGGTCTTTTGACTTTTAAGATTCGTTCTATATCGAAAAAAAGTGTACCTCTCGTGTCGGTAAAGCCTTTGCGATCGCCAAGGATACTAAATGTTTGACAAGGAAAACCAGCCGTTAAAATATCATGATCAGGAATCTTTTCTGCGTCAATCTGTGTAATATCACCGTGAGGTGTTTCTAAAAAATAGGCTTGATATGACTTTTGAGCGTAACGATCCCACTCGGAACTAAAGACACATTTTCCTCCGATATTTTCAGAAGCAATTCTAATTCCTCCAATTCCTGCAAATAAATCAATAAATGTGAAATTTCTCATCTTTTCTCAAATATTTGGTAGGGCGATCGCGCTTTCACGAGAATTTCTTTTTACTTCTAGGTTTTCTTCTACTAATGATCTTATCTGAACTAGCACAGTTAACCTTATTTAAGTTAAATAAAACATGATTTAGACTTCGATTTTTTTGATTGCTATTCAATAATTTTAGCTCAATTTTTAATTATATTATGTTTTATCTTTTAAAATTTGGTCGATTTCATTAGGGTTTGATACTATCGTTTTCGGTGCTTCATCAACCTTCTTAAATAGCATCTCCCAAGCCTGATGATCTTCAGGATAATTTTTCAAATAGTTTCTTAGTTCTTTGCGAGTCATTTTTTGAAGTTTCATAAAAATCCTATCTCTCCTTTCTGGTTGATAGTTGCTTCAATATCTTCGCCACGTTGATTAATTGCTACGATGTAAATAATAAGTCGTGTTTCGTCAAACCGTAATAGTTCAATGGAGCAAAGCGTGGTTGTTAGTTTCTGACAGAGATAAACAGTAGCAATTGCTTGTTCTGATGTTAATTCCATTATTACTGATCAGTTTTCAATCAACCACACTCGTTCGGAGTGAATCATAGAGGCTAATTTTAGCACACAGCAGTATATTAGGCACTCGTTAATGATGAGGAGAGCTTCTTTTTAAAATTGCGTTCTAGAGTTTACTCAAAGCGATCGCGCTTTCACGAGAATTAATTTTTACTCCTAGGTTCTCTTCTATTAATGATTTTATTTTACTAACGCAATCAGCTTCGGCTTTATAGAATTACAGAAGCAATTTGGAAGCAAAAACCAACTATTATGGATAACCATCCTATTAGTGGTCTGCATCTTGAATTCCTTAATCTTTTATCTAGATCTTGAACAGGCTTTGAATTATGTATAGGTTCCATAGAAACATATCCATAACTATCTTTAATTAAACGTAAAATATCTGTAGTATTGTTGATAGCTATTTGTGAGTCTATCGCTAACACGATAGAACCTAAAGTGCTAAACAATATACCGATTAATGCAACTGCTTCAGACTCGGATAAGGATAAACTATCAAGCATTGAATTTACAATCATTCCTCTATAAATTGCTATTTAAGAATAACAGACTATACTCCTAAATTATTTACGGTTATTAGATTCTCGTTGCACAATTCCAATAAACGCATCCTCTAAGGAAAATGGAATTAAACGGTGACTGTAAATCTTTAAATTCGCTGCTTTTAAATGCTGTTCCACTTGCGACCAATTTTCCTCTACATTGTCTAAAACCAGGTGAACGCGATCGCCGAAAATTGCAACGCGCCAACTGTCAAAATCTTCTTTCAAAGTGTTAGCGGTTGCTTCCACATTATTGGTTTTAATTTCCACTAATTGACCGGGTTGTTCGGCTTTAATTTGAGTCGGTGATCCTTGGGTGACGACTTCTCCCGCAACCATGAAGCCCATGCGATTACAGTTTTCTGCTTCTTCAAGATAGTGCGTTGTTACTAAAATGGCGGTTCCCTGTTGGGCGAAATCGCGGATTAAGCGCCAGAATTGTCGTCTGGCTAGCGGATCAACGCCAGAAGTGGGTTCATCAAGGAATAAAATTTCAGGTTCGTGCATCACTGACGCACCAAAGGCGACTCGTTGTTTCCATCCACCGGGGAGTCTTCCTGTGAGGGTGTTTTCTTGACCTTCTAAGCCACAGGTTTTTAGTACCCAGTTGATTTTCTCAGAGCGAAGTTTTGCGGGTACGCCGTAAACCCCACAGTAGAAGCGCAGGTTTTGGAGGATGGTCAGATCGTCGTAGAGAGTGAATTTCTGACTCATGTAGCCAATGCGCGATCGCGTTTGGCTACTATAAATATTTTCTCGTTGTCCCGCAAGGATCATTTCTCCCCCACTCGCAGGTAACAAGCCACACAACATTTTAATGGTCGTGGTTTTTCCGGCGCCGTTCGCACCGAGTAAGCCATATATTTCCCCATATTTGACTTCTAAGTCAATTCCTTTCACAGCTTGGAAGTTACCAAAGGTTTTTTGTAGGTGATACGCAGCGATCGCGATGTCAGCATCTGTCTTTCCATTGCGATCGCGCGGGAAGGGAATAAACGGGGGATCAGATTGGGAGGCGCGGAGGTTACTAACAAAGACGTTTTCTAAGGTGGGTTCGTTAGTTTCAATGCGATTGACGGTAATCTGATTTTCTTCGAGGATGGCTTGAGTTTCATCTGTTCCTGCGTTGCTATCACGGGTTAAAATATCCACGCGATCGCCGAAAGATTGCACATCAGCGAGAGTATTTTCTTTCTGGGATATGGCTTCTCGTAAAACCGTTTCTGCTTGAAAGACATCATTACACCGTACTTCTAAACGAACTAAACCTAAACTCTCTCGCAACTGGGATACCGTTCCCATTTGTTGAATTTTCCCATCATAGATTAACGCGATACGATGACAACGTTCCGCTTCGTCTAGGTAAGGGGTTGCTGCGACAATGGTTACTCCTTCTGCTGCGACAGAGGCGAGTAAATCCCAAAATTCGCGACGGGATACCGGATCGACTCCTGTTGTTGGTTCATCCAATAATAAAACTTCGGGATGGGATACTAACGCACAACAGAGGGCGAGTTTTTGTTTCATTCCCCCAGAAAGTTGTCCCGCAAGACGATCGCGAAAAGAATCTAAACTCACACGCTGTAATAACGCTTGGGCGCGAGATTGCAATTGGCTTTCAGGAACTCTCCGCACACGGGCATTATAAGCGATATTTTCTGCAACACTTAAATCGGAATAGAGAGAAAACGTTTGGGTGAGATAGCCCGTTTTTAAGCGTACCTCTCGGGGGAGATTTCCTAAAACTTCCACGGTTCCACTGGTAGCTTCCATGACACCCGCAAGAATGTTAAATGTCGTGGTTTTTCCCGCACCATCAGGTCCAATTAAACCAAAAATCTCTCCTTTCCCCACAGTAAAGTTGATTCCTTTCACCGCAGGAACATTTCCGTACTGTTTCCATAATCCTTCCACACGGATAACAGAGTAAGATTCTTTCGCCCCTTTCTCGGATTTTAAGTGAAAGTCTAAGTTTTTCAACTCTCTGTGTCCTCTGTGACTCTGTGGTTCAATTCATTAATAACAATTACTCCGTTGCTTCAGATTCGAGTATAATTTCAGCATCGGCTGGCATGCCAGGTTTTGCAAAGCCTTGGGGATTGTCAATGCTGAGTTTTAAGCCAAAGACTTGTTGCACGCGATCGCGCTTAAAATAAATATTCTCAGGAGTGAAAGAAGCCTCACTATCAATGGAACTAACGGTAGCTTCTAAGGGCGTATTGGGATCGGAATCGAGATAGACGTTCGCAGTTTGACCCACTCGAATATTACCAATTTCACCTTCAGGAACATATCCCCGCAGATAGACCTCATTTAAGTCGAGAACCGTAACAATGATTTTTCCTGCACTCAAAACCTCTCCCGGTTCTGCAATTCGATCTAACACCACACCGGCGATGGGACTGGTAATATTGAGATCATCTAACTGGGCTTTGGTTTCTTCTAAGTTGGCTTCTGCATTTGCGACGTTTGCTTGGGTGGCTTCTAGGCGCGATCGCGCTTGATCCAGTTGTTGTTGTAATCCTTGCAATCGTTCCGTAAAAATTTGAGGGTCAAACGTGCTGGTTTGGGCTTGTCTTAACGTTCCTTGCGCCACATTCACCTGACGTTGCGCTGCATTTACCGCCGATTGACGGGCGTTGAGGCTGGCTTGTCGGCTTTCCCATTCCGTTTGGGCTTGATCATAGCGTTGCTTGGGAACTACCCCTTGTTCCCATAAGGTTTGAAACCGATCGCGATCAGCTTTGGCTAATTGTAACTGAGATTGGGCTTCAACTTGGTTCGCTTTGGCTTGATCGAGTTGCGCGATCGCTGCATCTAGGTTTCCTTGGGCTTCTTCAATCCTCCCTTCAGCGTTATCTTGGGCTTGTTGACGACTTAAACGGGTTTCTCGGATGTTGCTTTGAATAACTTCAATCTGCGATCGCGCTTGTTGAACTTCTTGTTGGGTGCTTTTCAGTCTCGCTTGGCTGGCTTTGTATCGTGCTTGCAGTTCATCATCATCCAGTTTTGCGACTATTTGGTCACTTGTCACGCGATCGCCTTCTCGAACCGTTATTGTTTCCACGCGACCCGAAACCGTTGTTCCAATATCCGTTTCATAGCCTTCAATCCGTCCACTGAGTTCAATTACTGTCTCTTCTGTTTGCGAAAAGAAATAGTATCTCACTCCCATTCCCACACCTGCTAACACTAAGGCGAGGGGAATTAAAAATCGCAGTTTCCGAGGTTTTGAAGATTGATCCGTTGCTGAATCCTCAAATTGAGAAGGGGACGTTGTTTTTTGCACGATACTATGCTGTACACTTTCAGCTTGATCGTACTATATTGAACCACAGAGTCACAGAGGACACAGAGAGTTTTTAAGCACAAAGATACAAAGAACACAAAGGGGTTAAAGATGAGACAATGTAGGACTACAAACTTGGGTTAGGACATTACTGATCGTTAAAACCCTTTCATCATAAACTGTTGCCTATTGCCTATTGCCTATTGCCCAGCGCGTAGCGCTATAACTATTTTTTAACTCCATTCTCGTTCGATTTCTTTTTCTGTTTCTATAATTTCTTGCTTGAGTTGCTGCCAGTTTATATTAGAGCTGGGGATATCTTTTGTTAATTGTCCCTCATTAAAGAAAAGAACGCGATCGCTGCATTGTTCTGCAATATCAAGTTGATGATTGACCATTAGAATAGTTAAATCTTGCCTATTTAAAAACTCTATTACCTTAGTGGCTGTTCCCAAATCTAACGCTGAAGTGGGTTCATCTAATAATAATAGTTCTGGTTGCATGATTAAGCCTCGCGTAATTGTTACTAATTGGCGTTGTCCTAAAGATAGTTCTAATTCTCCTTTATCTAACCAACTTTCTGGAATTTGTAATTGTTCACAGTAAGTAGTAAGACGATGATTGATTTCTGTTGGCGAGAATTGTTGTAAAGTTAAGGGATAGGCTAAGGCTTCTTTGACGGTCATTCCTAACAATTTGGGTTCTTGAGGAACTAAAACAATTTGCTTTCGTAGGGAAAGAACGGGAATTTGGGTATAAGGTGTACTCTGGAAATAAAGGGTTCCTGTTGTGGGTTCGCTTAAACGATTGAGAAGCCGTAAGAATGATGTTTTACCCGATCCGGATGTTCCTATAATTGCTGCGCGATCGCGCTTTTTAATCTGTACAGAAATATCACTTAATATCTCGGTAAAGCCAAGTTTATCTTGTAAACTGACTTGCTTGGCTTCTAATATAATTTCTTCGTTATCATTCATTTTTCCTCTTGGAGATTAACCGCTTTTCCTAAGTGACGAAACCAAGTAAAATACAGCGCGATCGAAAGTAAAATTAGGATCAGTAATAGTAAGCCGAACTGTTCCCACTGCTTGGTTACTAACAGCATCCCTGTTAAAAATAGTACCAGTTGCCAAGGAACGGCAATACAAATGGCAAGGATATCCCGTCGATTTTCTTGCCGAATTTTTGCTTGTTGGGGAAAGGAAAGTTTATCTCGCATTGGCTTCCAAAACCCAAAGGGTTGTGTAACTTGATAAAAGTTATCTAATACCTTTTCGGGTGTGGGAGGAGTGGTGAGAGTACCAATAATACAACCGAGAAAAGATGCACTTGCAGGAATTAAAAAGTTAGCATATTCAGGAAAAGCAATCCCACTGAGTTTCGTAATAATTGCTGTTACCATTCCGGCGATCATTCCGACTGCAAAGCCATAACCATTAAACCGCCACCAATACCATCGTAAAAGTAAGGGAATAAATAAGCCAGATCCAAACCCTAAGGTAATCCATCCCCAAATATCATTAATATTTACAACAGGAAAACTAAACAGTAATCCAATTAAAACGACTGCAATAGAAGCAATCCGACTTTGAAAAATCAGTTGTTGGTTATTTGCATCAGGATTAAGATAGGCTTGATAAATATCTTTCACCCAATAGGCTGCGCTAGAGTTAATAATTGAGTCAAAAGTGGACATTGCAGCAGCAATAAAACAGGCGACTAATAAACCTTTAATTCCCACTGGAATATACGCTTCAATCACCGTAGGTAACACTAATTCAGGATCAGCAATTACGGTATTTGTCAGTCCATAATGAATCCCTAAAATCGCAAATGCTGTAACAAGGGGCCACCGAAAGGCGAGTAATAGAATCCAGAATAAGGAGAGTAATCCGGCTGCGCGATCGCTGCTGGCTGCAAAATAACGTTGACTCATATACCCACCCGCACCACTAAACCCTTCAATTCCTGTTTTTAAGAGATAGAAAAATAAGGTGATGCCAAAGAGATTAAATGTTGAATATTGTCCGGGTAAATCAAGATTCGGTGGGGGAATAAAATTACTCCAATCCGTAAGACTTGTGGAGATAGTTTGAAACTCATCACCACTCAAGGGAACCGAAATGGAAAAGGTTTCCGGAAGCGTAACTGTGGATAATGCTAAACCGCAAACATAGACAATGGCAATAAAGATTAAAACTCCTTGAAAAACATCTGTCCAAATGACACCATAAAAACCACTGGCTGCGGTATAAATCATGGCTAATGTAATCATTAAAATTGCAGCCAAACGATCATCAATTCCTAACAGTTGACCAAAAAATTTTCCACCACCAACGGCGAAATAACTAATAATCCAAATGGAAATAATTAAGTTCGCGATCGCGCTAATTAAACGGGCAATATTACCTTCTCTTCCCTCTCCAAATCTTAATCGCATCCATTCTGCTAAGGTCATGACTTGGGCGCGTCTTGTCCACTTCCCCATAAAGATCATGAAAAATGCCATAATCAAAACAATACCACCGCGAATTTCAATGAAAAACCCTTTAATTCCAATGGCGTAAATTAAAGCAGTAATAATCATTGTTCCCGCAATATCGGTATTCGATGCCATCCCAGAAGCCCCCAACGCCCACCAGGGTAAACGGCGATTTCCTAAGAAATAGGCATCAATGCCTTGGGAGGCTTTCCGTTGTAAAATAAAGCCAAAAATGACAATTGTCAGAAGGTAGGCAGTGATAATTAAATAGTCTAAAAATTGCATATTTGTTATTTGTTATTTGTTATTTGTTATTCGTTCATTGTTCGTTTTTCTTTATTCACTCCCTATCCTTTACTGCAATTTTTCTTCAATTTCTGGTAACATATCTTGAACACAACGATATCCTTCTTTCATCAAAGCGTCTGCTTCATGAAAATCAAAAATACCGTATTGAGACAAGCGCGGTTGTAATAAAATATCAGGTTGATGCACTTGTAAATTAATTTGTGTAACTTGCTGTTCCATAATATTAATTGCACTCCCAATGACATCAAAAATATTAGGCACTTTAGTTTCATTTTCGCTTTGATCAGGAAGCCAATTATTAACCTTATCAGCTAACGTTTCTTGGGCTGCTTCATAACGTAATTTGAGATTGTTTAAAAACTCTAGCCGATTTTCTTGGTTTTGTTCATTGTTTTCTGTCTCTGTTTCCTGAGACGTTTTAATTTCAGAAAGGAGTTCTTGATTTTTTGCCTCAATTTCTGCTTCTATTTCTTCAAATTCCGAGTTTTCTGAATCAGGAATAGGATGGGGGTGATTTAAGTTAATAGCAATGACAATATCACTTCCCATTTCTTTCACCACATCCACGGGAACTGGATTGATCACTCCGCCATCTACTAAATACGTTTCGTCTTTCTGAAAAGGAGTAAAAACACCTGGAATAGAAATACTCGCTCGCACCGCATCAACCATCAATCCACTTTTTAAAATCACTGCTTTTTGTGT
>JAVLCL010000093.1:0-9295 GCA_031580825.1 Halothece sp. Uz-M2-17 | reverse complement strand
ATATTCTGGAATTTGACAACTGGGGGCGTACCGCAGTTCGTCGCTAAACCAATCCTGTAGGGGGGCTGATGTATCATTGTGGCGACTGGCTGCTAAGGCGTGGAGGGGGAACAGGTGTAGATAGAGGTGAGGAACTAAGATCGCGCTGTTGCAGTGGGTGGGGATGTTTTGCAGGAGTTGGGAGAGGTCAAGGAGTTCGGCGAGTTCGTCGAGGCGAGAGTTGAGATCGCTGTACCAACTGAAGTGGCGGTAGTCGGAGAAGTAGGATTCGTTGAACTGGTCAAGCGCTTCTCGTTGTTCTGGGCTGTAGCGATGATATTGGATGTGGGGCTGATTATTCTGGAGGGTAACAAGAAAGGCATAAGCGCCTAAATCAGAGTCGAGGGGCAAATACCACTCGATGAGAACCGTTTCGGAAGTCAGCAGTTGGGTAAAGTCCGGGAGTGTTGGGGAAATCGTTTGCACCGCGTTAAAGTCGGGGTCGTTGATTTCAGCGACAAGTTCATCCCTTTGCTTAAGAAGAGCTTTCAGTTCTTCTTTTTTGCTATTACTAACAGAAGCCTCTGCCATTTCTCCTCCTCGTCCCAAGCTAGGGGGATTATCTGAGAAGTTATCCTCACCCTCAAAGGATTGTTGCAGGGCTGCGATTTCCCGTCTCAGTTGGCGATAACGCTGCAATTGTTCCTCGGTGGCGTTTTTGGGTTCGAGGTCGGCTTCGTTGAGGAGTTCGATGAGAGTGCGGGATTTACTGCGTTCCACAGTAAGGAGAGCGCGATCGTACTGTCCGAGGTTGATGCAACATTCCACCATTCTGCCGTAGATAGGAAGGGCGTTGGTGAGGAGTTCCCGTTTGGTTTGTGCCGAGGTAGCCCAGTCACGACTTTGTTCAACCGCTTGGATGGCTCGATCGTAGCCCAAGCTGGCAGTTTCCCAGTCTTCGATTTCGTAGGCGAGGTTGCCAAGGCTACGACCAGCCCTAAGACAGTCAACAGGAAAAGAGGAAGGTGTATAAATTTCCAGAGCATTTTTGTAGCAAGTAATTGCTTGTTGCTCTCCTTCATTAATCAGATCACCATAGGCAATGCCCAAGTTATTTTGAATACCTGCCCATCGTTCGGGGAAAGCATCGCGGGTATAAATCTGCAAGGCTTGTTTGTAAGCAGCAATGCCAAGTTCAAGATTTTCTTCCCCTTCCCCCTGAACTCGTTCAACATCGATATAAGTAGCCCCCAAGTTCATTTGGGTCATCGCCCACTGTTCGGGGAAAGCATCATACGTAAAAACCTTCAAGGCTTTTTTGTGAGCAGCAATACCAAGCTTAAGATTCTTATCAAGTTCTCCTCGAATAGACTTGCTGTAAGCAATACCCAAATTATTTTGGGTTATCGCCCAATTTTTTGGGAAAGCATTAGGAGTAAAAACTTGTAAGGCTTGTTCACAGGAAGTGATCGCCTGTTCTATATTTTCGACTTGTTCCCCCCGAATCCGCTTGAGGTAAGCAGTTCCTAAAGTCATGTGAGCCAAAGCCCAATCTTTCGGAAAATTCAAGAGAGTAAATACCTGTAAGGCTCGTTTACAAGCAGTGATTGCTAGTTCTATATTTTCGGCTTGTTCTCCCTTAATGCGATTGCTGTAAGCATATGCCAAGTTTATTTGGGTCAAAGCCCAATCATGGGGGAAACGAGAAGGAGTAAATATCTGTAAGGCTTGTTCGCAGGCTGTGATTGCCCGTTCAAGATTTTGTGCTCGTTCTCCCCGAATTCGCTCTCTATAAGCATATGCCAAGTTCATTTGGGTTAAAGCCCAATCATGGGGGAAACTAGAAAGAGTAAATACCTGTAAGGCTCGTTCGCAGGCAATGATCGCCTGTTCAAGATTTTGTGCTCGTTCTCCCCAAATGCGTTCAATGTAGGCAATACCTAAGTTTATTTGAGTTCCTGCCCAATCTTGAGGGAAAGCAGAACGGATAAACACCTTCAAGACTTGTTGATAGGCACTGATGGCTAGTTCTATATTTTCCGCCTGTTTTCCTCGAATACGCTCTCTATAAGCAGTTCCCAAATTCCCTTGCATGTCTGCCCAAATCTTAGGAACAGCAGAACGGGAACAAATTGTCAAAGTTAACTGATAAATAGTAATACTTAATTCTAAGTTGAGGGCTCGATCTCCCTGTGGAAATTCTAGTATCTGATTACCAAAAAAAGCGAATAATACTGCGATCGCCTTCTGTTTTTCTGATGACTGATTAGCCGTCAGTGTTTTGAATACCAGTGGCAATGCTTCTAATAAATATTCATCCAATTTAGCCGAGTGTGACCGCAAAAATTTCTGAAGTTCTCCTTCATTCCAATTTGTCTCAACCCCAACTTTCTGAAAGGCTTTGATAAATTTCTTTGCATCTGCCGTGCGAGGTTGAGACTCGCCAAATCCTTTCTTCTTCATGAAACTTCAATTAAACGCAAAACCTGATCAGATTTTTATTGTAGCGGTGTCTTCCTATGATGTGATCTTAAAAAAATATGTTATCTACGCCTCATTTGTCTTCTTAAAGTAACTTAATATAATCGACAAAAGTCAGAATGAAAACCCATTGAAATAGATGCAGTTCTCATAAATCTTTATTGCCAGTGATCATAATAGCTTGCGTAACTCAAATTATTTTTTGGGCAAGATAATAATTCTAATCAATCCTTAATATCAATTATTTTGCTTTTTAAATATTTAATCATTACGTTCATCGAGATCAACTTTGCTTCTTTGTGTGGTAATAATTTTGATGACTGTCATCAGCTAGATAGTATTCAGAGGCAGGCTGAATTTGAGTAACAATCGGTTGCTTATAGACTCCCGAATGTTCTAATTGCTGTTTTGATTGTTGGGCGATTACTGCTTGTTCTCGATCATGATAAAAAATTACTGAGCGATATTGTTCCCCGCGATCAGCCCCTTGACGATTGAACTGCGTCGGATCGTGGATTGACCAGAAGACTTGTAAGAGTTCCTCATAACTCACTTGATTAGGATCATACTGCACTTGCGCCACCTCGGCATGACCCGTAATGCGAGAGAGAACATCGAGATAACTGGGATTGGGGAAATGACCGCCCATATAACCGACAGACGTTGCTGTCACTCCTTTTACCTTCTCAAAAGCAGCTTCTACGCCCCAAAAGCAACCCGCTCCAAATGTTGCTGTTTTCTCTTGTGTCATTGTTTTAATGGTTCTCCTCAATTCATGTTTTACCTTATGATTATTGATCGACCATTTTTGTCCCCATTGTGAGAATCTTACTTACCTGAAATGAAAATTGTCATTGCTCGTGACTTTAATGATTTTGCTCGCTGCATCATGATCCGCACACAAGTATCAGTTATTTGACCAGCGCACTCCCTGACGCTTGAACAACGTAGGAAAATAGAGAGTGAGAACCATTGTTTTCGTGTTTTATTCTCTCGACATCACTTTTTCTATGGGGAATTTTCCTTTATACTAACCTATGTAACCTAGCTCAATTTCATCATGCCGGCATCGGGACGGGGACAGTTTAATTTCTCAATTGATCCGACTCTTAAAGAAGCATTCCTGGAAAAAGCCCGCTTTGACGGTACCAGTGGTACGGCTCTTCTCCTCCGATGGATTCAAGCCTATCTCGAAGGTAAGGCGATCATTATTTCCCAAGAACCGGCGACGAAAGAGGAAGTGGCGGAACTGAACCAAGACCTCAATCAGATGATGAAGGAGAATTGGCAGACGCTCAATGAATTGGTCAATGGGCGCATGGAAGCGGTTGAGGCAAGGTTAATGGCTTTGGAACAAACGGTCTCTGGAGACGATCATGGTGAATGAGCGCGATGACAGAACAGATGAATCCGTTTCTCCGTTGCAGCAGCGAGACGGTCTGCATCATGCTTCTCTACGCTCCGATCCCCTTTTATTAGTCACTCCAATTCCCCTCTCGGAACATCCAGTAGCAGTTTATTTAACCAGTCTCTCGTCTGGCTCTCAACGCACGATGAAGTGGGCGTTAGATACGTAGAGCGATAGCTCGTGCCGAAGGCATCGCGTCGATTTTAACGGATGGTGCGGGCGACCATTTAACGCTGAATTGGGGACAATTACGCGATCGCCATTGTATGTTGGTGCGAAATCTGTTGAAGAATCGCTATGCTGCGGTGACGGCGAATAAGATGTTGGCGGCGCTGCGACGAACTTTGGAAGAGGCGTACCGTTTGGATGGGATGACAGCCACGGAGTATCAGAAGGCGATCGCGTTTCCGAATTTGCCTCTCCCCAATCAGCAAAAGTTACGGGGACGGGCGTTAAGTGGTTCGGAAATCGATCAGTTACTGGCGATTTGCGAAAAAGACCCTTCACCGAAATGAGAAGTAATCCTAATAAGCTTTCTTTTTATCAGATGGAACTACGAGCCATGTTTCTTATACAGCAAGCTGTTTAACTACATCGTCACCCCGTCACCTAGCAGATACAGAAGATCAAGAAGCAGCAAAGCTTCTTTACAAAGTTGTGTCCTTATCGTCTAAACCTGTCAATATAGTGTCGCCGATCAAAAAAATACAGATAAATGAAGCACCTGATTTTAGGAATAGCAGCTAGTTTATTGGTGACTCCTAGCGCGATCGCACAACCGTTAGAAAAAGTCCAGAGAAAGAGAGCAGGAAGAAGGGGCAATCAGTTTGGTCAATCCCCCTCATAGTATAGGGTCAGTCATTTTGTCAAATCCGAAGTTACGTTATATTTTTTTTAGGAACCGCCTCTTAGTTCACTCGTTCCCCAAAAAGCCATCTTTATTTAAGATACTTGGATATACTTGCTCTTGTGCACGTAATAAGTGGTTACTATCATCAATCTCTGCCCAAAGTAGGTCAGGAAATAAAGTATAGTAAATAGGGTAAGATTGAGCTACATTAACCAAGGCATCAGTTTCATAATCAACTTTAAAAGTTGTTCTGAATTTAATTTGAGCATAATCAATCATTCTCTTAAACAAAGGCAAAGATATTTTACATATTCCGACTAATTCACCTGTAGGTGAATGATTAAAACTCGAAGTATCTTTAGAAATGGCACTGATAGTGTGACCGCTAGTTTCTACATATACTTCATCACCAGCATTAGTCTCCCCAGATAATAAAACTACATTATTTTGAGGAAAATTGATTGTAGCGGTAAGTGTTCGCTGTTCATAGATTAAATCTGACTCTAACAGTAGAAAATCCCGATCAATTACTTGACGAGCGCAGTAGAGTGAGTACATACTGCCTGATGTACCATACAAAGGGTTATAAATAGTTGTCACCTGTGGGTAATAGCTTTTTAATTCATCATAAAACTCTGCTAAGTGTCCGGTCACAATCACAATTCGTTCAACTCCAGAATTCAGAAGTTTAATAATTGATTCGACAATGATTGGGCGCTTACCTAATTTTAAAAATCCTTTGGGCTGAGATTTACCTACCTCTTTCAATCTTGTCCCCATACCCGCAGCCAGAATTACAGATAATTTAATTGTCATATAATTTTATTGTTTATTAGTCAAGTAAATCAGAAAAACAAGTTATTAGATTATCTACATCTTCCATGTCAATCTCACCCATATTCGCAATACGAAAAATTGAGTTAGCTAACCATCCTTGTCCAGCATAAATAATAAAACCTGCCGCTTTTAAAGCATCATGAATTTGTGTATAAGTGTGTTGATTAGGCAGTTTAAATGATCGCAAAACACAACTAGAACTTTGCTCATCCAGAAAAGGTTTAATTCCTAATTTTCCTAATCCTTGCAAAATTCCCTGAGACAAATTGGAATAATGCTCATGTCGCTGTAACCAACCACCGCTATCTTCTAGTTCTTGAAGTGCTGCTTGCAAAGCGTAGCAGACATGAACTGATTGAGTAAAAGGTGAAAAACCATTAACTTGGTCACGATAGTATCGATATAAATCTAGATATATACTAGTGGCAGCAGAGGGGCGAGAATTAAACAAAGAACGTCGTGCTAAAACAAAAGAAATTCCTGGAACTCCATGCAGACATTTATTAGCAGTTGAGGCGCATGCTTCCAGATTCCAGTCAGTAAAGTTTATTTCTTCAGCACCAAAACTAGAAACTGCATCTAGTAACAAGCCTACATTATAATCGCAACAAATTTGACCAAGTTGAGCAAAATCATTTAAACGACCAGTTGTAGTTTCGTGATGAACTGCAACAACGTGGGTAATAGCCTGATCTTGCTCAAGTCTCTGTTTTACCTCACTCAGATTCATCGATTCAGACCATTTAGCTGCAACTATTTCTATTGGTTTACCATGAGCAGCGATCATACTAGCCATGCGTTCTCCATACACACCATTAGCAACAACTAATGCTTTACCTTCACGGGGTATAAAAGATGACAGCATCGCTTCTACAGCACAAGTACCAGATCCAGTTATCACAATGGCTTCGTAGTCTGTAGCAGCTTGAGGATAAACACTAACTAAACGCTGCTTAATATCCAAAGTTAGAGTTGCAAATTCTGGCTCTCGATGACATAAATCAGGTTGAATTAGAGCTTTGCGAACTCGTTCTGTGATAGTAACCGGACCAGGATTCAGTAACAAATTTCGCTTCATAAACATTGAGGAAATAGGCACTACAAGGAACTAAGTGAATGCTTGGGGGAGATATTGTCGCGTCACTAATGATGATTTACTGCCCAATGAACTGTCGCAAACGATAGGCAAGTTCCACTGGAGTAATTTTAGGTCGAGGTAACTTATCAGGAGTACCTCCTTTAATCTTGACATGGAGGAAAGATAGTAAATTTGGTTTTGTAGTTATCCATTCAGTTACTTGTTGGAGAGTTGTAGCTATACCAACTTTTTCATAGCCACAAGCCACAGCAATAGCACTAAAGTTTACAGAATGAGAGACTGTTGATTGTCCACCAGTTGACTCATGCTGTTGATTATCTAATAGAATATGACAGAGGTTAGCAGGACGCTCATAACCAATAGTGGTCATTGCGCCTAAACGCATTAAAGCTGCCCCATCGCCATCTAAAACAACGATTTGTTGATCAGGTTGAGCGAGAGCAATTCCTAAACCAAAACTGGAAACACAGCCCATTGAACCAACCATATAGAATTGATTATCCGAGTCTGCGATCGCGTAAAGTTCTCGTCCGGTATAACCTGTAGTTGCTAGTAAAATAGCATCAGGTTTGACTGCTGCTTGAATCGCTTGCAGAATTTCATTACGGCTAAAATGAGCCCTAGTATCACCTACAGGTTTTTCTACTAAAGCTGACTGAAATTTGTTGATCGCTTCAGAGTATAAATCACAATTAGCTACAGTACCTTTTTGCATTACTAGCGCATAAGGACGCTGATATTCTTGCATATATTCCACAGCCTTATCTAACACGGTTGCAATGTTTTCAGTCTTTTGAGGAAAGTATTCCCAAGGAATTTGCATCAGTTCCAATAACGACTGAGTAATAGCTCCCATTAACTCATGCTGTGGTTCATCTGGTGCTCCATTCGGTTCGCCCCGCAAAGTGACAATTAACAAAATGGGAATTTTAAAAGTATAAGTAAGAGAAGTCAGAGGGTTAGTAGCATTCCCTAAACCAGAATTTTGGAACATTACCACGCTGCGAACTCCTGCCAATTCACTACCAGCAGCGATGGCAACAGCATCTCCTTCGTTAGCTGCACCAACATAACGTAGATCAGGAGAATTAATTGTATAGTTGATAAAGGGTTTCAGATATGAGCAAGGTACTCCTGTGTACAAACCAAAATTTCTTACTTTTGCAGCTAAAATAAAATCTTCTGCTTGAATCATTAAAAACTTCCTGCTTTAACAATATCTTCGACTTCATCTATATCTAGCCAATTGCCTGTAATGTAAATGACATGAACAGGATAACCTAATGTTACTAATTCGGTAATTAAATTTGGCATTCGACCGCGTTGTTGTACATTGTCGTCTTGCAATAGAGTTTTGAGAGTATCTAATAAAGGTTCTTGGACTTTTTTGCCAACTTTCAAGAGTCCTGTCCATAAACCGCAAACCACTGATGGTGGTATATTAGAATCAATTTGTTTAACGTAAACATCACTGTAGAATGCTTGCTTAGAGTTGGGTAAAGAGGCAAATACATAATCTGGACGTACTTGATTAGCACGTTGTAACCAATCAGCATCTACTACAACTACTAAATCGTGAAGGCTCTCTACTAGCATTTGCAAAACATATTTCTTAAACAGCACATCTCCATAGCTAACTATCCAATCTTTTTCGCCTTGCGCTACATTTTGCAATCCACAATACAAAGAAAATAATTCTCCTGTTGTCTCAAAGTCATCATTATCTACATAATTAAGGTGAGGGACATTAACAACTTGTTTGTGATACCCTCTGACAACAGTTATATCGTTAATTCCTCCTGTATAAAAGCTATCTCTAATTCTTTCTAATAATGATTTACCAGACAGTTCGAGCATACACTTAGGACGATCTTGAGTGAATTCTCCTAACTCAATACCGCGTGATGCTGCTAGTAATACTGCTTGTACATTTTCCTTGATTTTCGGTAGGTAACGTTTTTCTGCTGCTGATAACTCTTTAGCGCCTTGTAAACGGAATATTTCTGTTACAGGAATAATCGCATCTTCAATCGCTAAAAGGTTTTCTTCTGTTTTGATAGTTTTTGCAGCTTCTTGCATTGCTGTAATTGCTATTCGTAATATTTGATTTGCCCAAATTACTAAAGAGAATTTGTAATCTCGGAAAACATGGGTAGGGGTGGTATAGTATTTTGTTGGGACGATGACAACAGGAGAACGATTTCCCCACTCTTGTTTAAACTCTAATATTTCCTCGGGTGTAGAGCGAGCGCTATGAACCAGAATCGCATCAGCCCCTGCTTCATGATATGCTCTAGCTCGTTTTAATGCTTCATTTAGACCCCAACCCGCAATAAAAGCCTCTATGCGGGCAATTACCACAAAATCATCATCTGTTTGGGCATCTTTAGCCGCTTTAATTTTTCCACAGAATTCTCCAATATCAGCTAATGGTTGGGCTGTACTATTGATAAAACTATTGGTTTTTGGAAAAAGTTTATCTTCAAGACACACCCCAGCAATTTGTCTTTGTTCGAGCTTTTTAACTAATCTTTGCACATTGTTGAAATTGCCATAGCCAGTATCTCCATCAAGCAGAATGGGAATTGATGTGGCATCAGACATAAACTCAATTACTTCTAAAACCTGCGTCCAGCTAGCT
>JAVLCL010000092.1:0-9316 GCA_031580825.1 Halothece sp. Uz-M2-17 | reverse complement strand
CGATCTATCATATCCCCATTCAAACAACAGCCGGTTTAGCCCATCACTACTTTATTTCTTCCGATGGAACATTTGAAAATTCCATTGGTTGGGGATCAAAAGGAATTGAGTATAAAGGACAAGGAGCCACTCTAAATTCTATTCAACAGAAAAGACTAGAAGAGTATCCCAACAAGTTTGGAGAATATAATATTTATAACAACAATTGTGAAATGTTTGCTTGGTATATTGTTACAGGAAAACGCTATTCGGGACAAACTCAAACTCGTTATTTTACAGCCCTTGGTGCAAAAATTATTTCGTTGGGACAACCTGTGTTAACTGTTGGGGGAATGGAAGCCTATCAATGGGAACAAGCCATTGCTAAAAAACTCAATGAAGATTTAGAAAATGCACGTCGAGAACGTTGGAAACAAGCACAAGTTGAAACTGATGACTTTTGGCGTAAGCGAGATTCAAATGAAATTTAAATTGCACTATTATTTTTAAAGCTACAAGCAATAACAAGGAGATGAATGATCAATATTTAAATAAAACCACTCTTGGAAACTGTTTAGATCATCTTCCTAATTTAGAAGCAGAAAGCATCGACTTATTATTATCTGATATTCCTTATGGGATTAGTTTAGACGATTGGGATATCCTGCATAACAACACCAATTCTGCATTACTTGGAAAATCGCCAGCGCAAGAAGGAAAATCAGGTTTTAAGAGAAGAGGAAAACCGATTAATGGCTGGTCACAAGCAGATCGCAATATCGGTTTAGAATATCAAAAATGGTGTCAAAGTTGGGCAGAATTTGTTTATCCCAAAATGAAAAACGGATCATTTTTATTCATTTTTGGCGCAAGACGAACTATCCACCGCGCAATTAATGCCTTTGAAGATAGTGGTTTTCTGCTTAAGGATATTTTAGCTTGGAAAAAATCAACGGCTCACCACAGGGCGCAACGAGTGAGTGGTGTGTTAGAAAAAAGAGGAATGGAAGCAGAAGCCGAAAAATGGGAAGGATGGCGTTTAGGAAATTTAGCCCCGATTTGGGAACCCATTTTATGGTTGATGAAACCTTATAAAATTGGTGGAACGATTACAGATAATCTCCTTGAAAATGAAGTAGGGGCAATTAATATTGATGCTTGCGTAGAAAATGGGCAGAAAGCAACAAATTTACTAGAGTTCCCATTTAGAAAAGATGAAAAACGGATTCACGAAGCCCAAAAACCTCTGGATTTAATTTCCTATTTAATTAAACTCACAACACGAGAAAATCAGCTTATTTTAGATCCCTTTATGGGCGGTGGAACAACAGCAGTAGCAGCGAAGCAACTGTATCGAAATTATATTGGTTTTGAAATTAATAAAGAATATTACGAACAATCATTATTAAGACTAACAAGTGCTAAAAGTAGGCAAAAAAAATTAGAACAAGAACAATTCTCTCTATTTTAATTAAAGATTAGGAAGCAGGAAGCGTGATGGAAGAACCCGCTTGGAAACACTTACAAGAACATCTTCCCAAACATATTGCATCTCGTTTTGTTTACAGCAAAGGAAAAGTTACGGTACGCGGATTGGGTGTTTTGAAAACACAGCAACAGTTAGATAATTTAATCAATTGGTTAAGAGAATTGAGAGCATCTTTAGAAGCCGAAATATAGTTTCAGTGGAAAAATTAGATCAGGAACTGTAAAATGATAGAGTAAGTTCATGAACCAAAAGCAACGAAAAACCTATAATGCCATTTTTGCTGAACCCATTCGGCGCAATATTCTGTGGAATGATGTTGTTGCTTTGGTTAAAAGTATTGGAGGAATTGTAACTCAAGGAGATGGATTAAGAGTTCGTTTTGATCTGAATGAAATTTCCTTAAATATTCATTCACCCCACCCCCAGAAAGAACTAAAGAGATATCAAGTCAAAGCAATTAGAGAATTTTTAAAGAAAGCAGGAGTTCATTTATGAAATATCAAGGATATGAAGCGGTAATTGAGTATGATGAAGAAGACCGTTTATTTTTTGGTCGCGTAATTAATATAGAAGATGTGATTGTTTTTGATGGTCTATCAGTGGAGGAACTAGAACAATCTTTTCAGCAAGTAATTGATGAATATCTAGTAGATAACCAAGCAAGAAATAAACAACCTAATCCACCATTTTCTAATCAAGTTAATGGATGATTATTTTAATCTCTAATTTCCATTATCTTTTTCTTGAATCTGAAGTAAGAAACGCATAAAATTTGGTTAGGAGAATTGAGAGAATCTTTAGAACAAGAACGCGCGATCGCTTAACTGTCCCTAATAACTGTCTCTCAGAAGATCACAAATTTTATTAACATCATGACCCTTGAAGAACTATTTGCCGCGATCGTTGCCTGGCGCGTTCCGCTACTGTTATTAATGCTTAGTGCGCCTTGGGCAACTTACTGGGTTTGCTATGCGATTCCCGGCAAACGGGAAGAACCGCTCGTCCTCAGCATTAATTTAAGTTTATCGACACTGAGTTTTCTATTGTGGTTGGGTTATTTATTTTATACGGTTCATTCTAGCGGTTGGCAGAGAGTTATCATCCAGGCGGATTTGTTGCTTCTGTTGCTACCACCCTACTATTTTGCCATCTCGCTATGGGTTTCCCGCCGTCGCCTCCCTTTAGAACAAGTTCCTGCTGCCCGATTTGTGAAGGGGTTGGCGTTTCTGTCAGGGGGATTGTTCGCAACTTTTTGGCTACTTGATCGCATTCACATTATCTTTTTTTCCTATCTTCCATTGCCCATCTTTTTTGGCGTTTTGCTGATTTGCCTAACCCTAGCTTATTTAGGTTATCGCTACTTGTTTCAAGGGAAAATTTAAGGTGAATGCTTCCTTCATTTTTGGTCTTATTCTAGTTTTTATTCTTGGGTTAAACAAGGAAGTTATTCGCTTGATTGGTGTTGTGTTTGTGGGGGAAGAAAGATAAAAGGGATTTTTATGGTGGGCATTGCCCACCCTACTATACTTAAACAAATTACCAAATCTCTCGGTTTTTCTCGTATCAAACCGGAAGGACAACAGCACGTTGCATTAGAAACTAGATCGGAATTATATTGGTTTTGAAATTAATCAAGACTATTACCAAGACTCACTATTAAGACTGAAAAATATTCAATCCAAGAAGCCTAAATTAAAGCACGAACAGTTTTCTCTATTTAATTAAACCTATGAAATGGCATCATCTAATCGTCAACTAATTTTGGGTAGGAAGAGGGAAAATTCAAAAAATTCCCTCTCTGCTTTTTTAAGATTATCATTCGAGAATAAGGAACAAATCAAGAATGGATCTAAGCAACAAAATTAAAGTCTGTTTCACTGAGAGTATTGGTCGTAACTCCTTGTAAGCGAATGAAATCATTCTCTAAGCTATCTAAACCAATCAGCGTATCCTCTCCATCAGCACTTGCGGTAAGGGTGAGATCGGTAAAATCTAAATCAGTAAAACCAACAAATGTCATCTGATCTTCTCCACTGGTAAAATCACCAATGGTGTTTAAACCACTCGGGACATTTTCAGATTCAATCCGGAAATCTTCGCTTCCGGTTCCCCCGAAGATAATATTATCTGCACCGGTTGTAAAAATTATTCTGTCATTTCCTGCACCGCCAAACGCGCGATCGCTGCGACCTAAAATAATCTCATCATCCCCATCTCCAGCATAAAGCTGGTTGTTACCATTACCGAAAGAAGCATCAATGATATCGTTACCTGCACCACCAAAAGCGCGATCGCTGCTTCCCACAATCAAACGATCATCCCGACTTCCGCCGTAGAGACGAGTTGATTCTTGCTGAGAGTTTTGATTATCAATGGTATCGTCACCGGCACCAGTAAAAATTAAACGAGAAAGGCTTTCCGCGTCACTGGTAATGTTATCGCCACTGAGAGAACCAAAGCGGATGACTGCTTGCGAATCATTAACTGCATTGACGGAAAAAGTATCTGTAACTGTTTCCCCGACTAAGTTGGTTGCTTCTACAGTAATCTCTGCTGTTCCTGTTTCATTTTCTGCATAATCAAGGGTTAATTCCCCTTCAGTTATGCTGGGAGTCACTAAGTCTGGATTCGAGTTATTTGTAATTGCAAATTGGAGTTCGGGTTGTTGAGAAAGGGTAATACTTTCATAGCGAACAAAGTCTTCATCGTCTGTTAATTGGGGATTATCGGGATCGGTTTCTAAAGGTAAATTCGTAAACGCGGGTTGCCCTAAAAAATCACTCGCATTGAAAGTGGGGAGATCTGCAATTGCTTCAATAACATCAAAATCGGCATCAGAAAGAACTTCACCAAAAACCGTAAAACCACCATTTTGATTATCAAGATTTTCGGAGTTATCAGTAAGATTAAAAAACCATTGACTGGTGGCACTATTTGGATCATCTCCTAACTTAGCCATCGCAATTGTTCCTTCTAGATTAGACCGATTCGGACTAAACTCGTTAACAATTGGTTCATCGGTGGGAACAGTAGAAATGGCACTTGCTGGATTTTCTGCTGCTAATGCATCGGCAAAACCATCAACTGTAAAACCACCCCCTTGCACCACAAAATCGGGAATTGAGCGATGAATAATGGAGTTGACATAATCCCCATCCTCAATATAATTCGTAAAATTTTCAACCGTTATCGGAGCACCGTCTCCTGCTTGATCAAAAAGCAAGACTTCAGTGACTCCTTCATTGGGAAATGTCTCATCAAATAACTCAAAACGAGCAACTAAACCCGTTGTCAAGGGATCATCAAAGTTATTAAAAAGATTGATAGTTGTCTCTTGCAAATCACCTAGGACTTCGAGATCAGCAATTGGATTGGTCAGAACTGGAACTGCAACCACAGTTAAACCTCATTTTCAGTATTAACAAGTTGCTAATTATATAGCATTTTCCTGATTTTGTGATATAAAGTTTTAATGTTCGTTATTAGTACATTGTCTTGATTTTGGGGATTTTATTCTTATGTCTTCAGCGTTCAAGGGGATTAATAATTATCCGTTGCTAGAACATATTTCAATTTTCCGAGTTGTTGATTTCATTTACTGTAATCATGAAATAATGAACCTAAAGCAATCATTCTGAGTTAAGAAAACATGAATAAACAAGTTATTCAAACTGATCAAGCAGCAGCACCGGTCGGTCCTTATAATCAGGCGATCGCAGCACAGGGTCAAATGATTTTTGTCTCGGGACAAGTTGCCCTTGATGCGAAAACAGGAACACTGGTGGGGGATGGCGATGTTACCGCACAAACTAAGCAAGTGATGGCGAATGTGGAAGCCATTTTAAAAGCAGCAGAGGTCAACTGGGAAAATGTGGTAAAAACAACCATTTATCTCACAGATTTAAGCAATTTTGGCACAGTGAATGAAATCTATGGGTCTTATTTTGATCCAGAAACCGCTCCTGCTCGCGCTTGTATCGAAGTTTCTCGTTTACCGAAAGGGGCGTTAGTAGAGGTGGAATGTATTGCAATGACCAGTCATTGATCTCTGTTAATTAGGGTTGGCTGAAGAAACCTGAAAGTCTGACTTGATAGACTTTTCAGGTCTTACTTTCTCAAAAAAGTGCAAGGAAATTGCTCCATCATCTCCCATGATCAAGCATCTCATCACTCTCGATTCCCTCACAGCAGATACCGATCCCTTTTCAGCAAGTCTCAAATAACGAATAACGAATAACAAATAACAGTCTTTACCAACCTCTGAACTTTTTCAGCAGACCCTAATTATCAACTGGATCTTAAGCGGGAACCGTTAAGGGTTGACCATTTTGTTGCGGTTTAATATTTAATAAAAAGGGAACAGCTTTTTTCACCCAAGCATCAACAGGGGTGAAGTTGGCTGCATTACTCCCAAAGCAGGTTTCTAGCATTTCAGTATGGATAATGCCCGGATTTAAAGGAATTGCAGCCATCCCTGAAGGGAGTTCTTGCGCTACCGCACGGGTCAACCCTTCAATTGCCCATTTTGTTGTACAGTAGGGGGCAACATGAGGCGAAGTGGAACGCCCCCAGCCGGAACTAAAATTAACAATAATGCCCTGTTTTTTTGCCATCATTGCGGGTAGGAATTGACGCATGACATTGGCAACGCCTTTAATATTAACATCAATAATTTGGTCAAATTCTCCGGTTGGGACATTCCAAAATTCTGTGGATTGATTAATTAATGCTGCATTATTCACAACGAAATCTGGGGGATCATAATTGGCTAAAACTTGATCTTTCCATTGTTGAACTTGCGCTTCGTCAGAAACATCAACTGCGGTAAAGGAATGAGGTTTTCCATAAGTTTGATTAAGTTCTTGAATGGCTTTTTCATTTCGCGCACAACCGATAACGGTACAGCCTTCTGCAATAAAGTTTTCGGTCATGGCGCGACCTAATCCTTGGCTCACTCCTGTGATTAAAATTCGTTTATTCATAACTTCATTTTCATCCTTTTTCTTAATCAATTCTATTTAAAAGAAACCCGCATTTGATCTAACCATTGGTCTAAAGCGGGTAAGTCTTCCTCTGGTTGCAATTGGCACTGCTGTGCAAATTCAATGGTGACAAATGTAAAAATATCAACAATACTGAAATAATCGTCTAAAAGCCAAGGCTGATTTGTTTTTAGGGTGTTATTAATAGTAAAGAAAAACTGCTGAGCGCGATCGCGCCCTCGTTCTGCTAAAGCGGGGATTTGGGGGACTGGCTTCGGTCCTGGAAGGGCTCGATCCTTAAAGGTTTCAGACCCATTACGGACGGAATTGGCAATGGGAACATATCCTTCTAAATCAATTCTTTGTAACCATTCATTGACAAATGCCCGCTCGATCGCGCTGCGACCAAACAAAGGCGGATCCGGATAAATGTCTTCCAGATAACGGCAAATTGCTTCGGACTCACACAAGGTTGTCCCATCGTCTAATTCTAGCGTCGGAACGGTGCAGTTCGGATTTTTCTGTCGATATGAATCGGAAAACTGTTCACCCTGCAATAACTGAATCTGAACAATGGGGAGGTTGATTGCTTTTTTGATGAGAAAGAGTCGGACTTTTTTTGGACTGGGGGCGGTTTCACAATCGTAAAGTTTCATTTTCCTGACAGGAGAGACACTTCTCGTTCCACTTTAGACGGCTTGGAGGCTTAGCGGTCACTCTTCTAAATATTCTTCAAACGTTTCTCGCAACTGACTGACACTTAATCCCTTTGTCCAATAGGCGATTAATGCATGACCAAAGGCAAAGGCATTTTTTTCTGGAGATTCGGAATGATTTAATAATAACGACCACAGCGATCGCAGATCAAATTCATACAATTTACTTTCACTATTAAACAGACTAAATAATTCATACGCCATCTGTAATTTTCCAATGACAAGGGGCAATTCTTCTACTGGAATCTGTTCAAGGAGAAGTTTTCCTAAAGCTGGGGAACCTGTTGAAAAAGTAGAAATATATTCTAAAATGGGATTTTTAAGTAGTGCTGTTACCCCTTGCGTTGTGGTCATTTGTTTGGTGTAGCGATCGATAATTTTGGCTGCGGTGGCACTTTGGGCAGCGCGATCGCGCAAAAATCGACCTAACCGCAACTGTTTCGCCGGTGTAATCCGATTCATTAACGCAAAGGAGAGTTGTTCGGTATTCCAGCCGTCTCGTTGACGATCCGCATCCCAAGTAACAAGGGGGAAGACTTCCTGACAAAAGTCGCTTAATTGTTCTTTGCGGTATGCGGTGGCGTTACGAATGCTTTTTTCTTTGGGTTGCGTTCCCTGTTCCCAATCATAAGGAGGATTCCATTCCCGCATTGGGCGCAGCCGATCCACTTGGGTAACAACGGTAATAATGGGTAAATCCTCAATTTTTGTTGTTACGTCTTGCAGAAACTCATGATCCATCGCTAAAGCCGGATCTAAAGCTGGAGTGACTAAGAGTAGTAAATCCGCAGTTTTAGCGTAATCTAACACTAACTCTCGCAACTCACCGCCACTGACTTGTTCATAACCGGGCGTATCCCAAAGGTTTAAACTGTCACCAGTGATGCTTTCCCAATAGTAACTTTCGATTTCATCGGTACTGGGTAATACATCCACTTCCGCTTGTTGCGATTGAAATAGGGTATTAATAACGCTACTTTTTCCCGCACCCGTCCGTCCAATCAGAAGTAAGTTCACCGGTTTTTGTTCCAAGTCCGCTTGCGGTTGCGCTGCTTCTAAAATCTCTTGAATGGTTTGGGTTTGCGCTTGGGGAAAGTCTTGGGGAGAAGATGGGATTTCTGGGACAGTTGCCGATTCTTGACCACTATACAGCGCGATCGCGCGTTGGGCAAGTTGTCTTAGGGCTGCTTGACGGAACACTTGCGAAAGGTTACCCAGTAATTCCTGATTCGCTTGTTGGTTGTATCCTTTACCCACTTGTCTCGCTAAAGCAGCAGCCGGATTAATCACCCATTGCGCCCAACTCCAGACTTTTAAGGCGGTTTTTGCCGATGGTTGCACCTGCTGATAAACTTCATAAGCGCGATAGGCTTGTCCCACTGTAACTTGATTTAACGCCGGAGACAGTTTTTGCATCCATTGATCCACATCATCCACCGTCCCTCGCATCAAACTATACACTTGCGGAATATAAATATTAAGCAGGGGATACTTTACTTCTGGATTATAAATCTGCGCGATCGCGCTGACCACTTCCTGACAGCGATTCCAGAATAATTGCCAATCTTCCCAAATTGGGGGATCACCTTGTGCATCTTTGAGAATTGTTTGTAACGCCTGTTCCACTTGCTGATTAATCTCTTCACTATCGGTTTTAATCGCCGTGGCTGCTAACTCTTCATTCACCGTTTCGGTAATGCTTTCCATGTCATCTAGAACAGGTTTTGTCCATTTGGCTAATAACCAACGCCAGCCGATAAAAACAAACGCAACAATTCCCCAAATCCAACTGATTCCCCAGGCTTGAATTTGTAATCCCGCTGCAATGAAGACAAAAAGAATAATAGAAATAAAGGGGATTGCTAAAACAATCCATTGCCAAAATTTTAACTGTATCATGACTTAATTTGATTGGATTTCAGACAGAATACACTCACTGGACAATAACACGAACTGTTCATTCTCAAACCGAGAACAAGTTTTCATCAATGGTTGTAACACGGGGGTTGTGCCTTGCTTTAACTGTAACTCAGCATTTTTTGTTGCTGGTTGATATTGTTGGAGCCAGTCATTTTTTGCTAAATACTCAACATTAAATGCCGATTGATCGAACAGCCAAAATGTTATTTGGTAATCATTAATAAAATTTG
>JAVLCL010000091.1:0-9335 GCA_031580825.1 Halothece sp. Uz-M2-17 | reverse complement strand
AAGAATGCCCCATTTAAGTGCGTCTTAGCTTAAAACGTATTAAAGTTAATTTTGCAACTTGCTGGAGTGACTTGTAAATTACAGGTATAAGTTGCCAAACAATCCTCTTGTTGACTAATTAAACTTAAATTGTAATTATACTGACGAGCAACCGTTCCCAATTGGTTAATTAAACTGTATTGATCCAAATAATCTAACGTTTGCCAAAAGCGATTGTTAACCACTAAATGAATCATTCTCGTCTCAGAATTGGCTTCCCAATACGTTATTAATTTACCATCTAAGGGATCATATTTTTCCACTGCCCACCATAAACTAGGACTGCTAATTGCTGTTTGCGAAGGCGTTGTTGCCCTCACAATTTCTTTTTTACCAACCTCTTGACCACGAATTTGGAAACCCGGTCGCCCGACATTTTCTGGTGGTGTAATTTCACAACTGGTTTTCTCTAAGGATTGAGCAAAAATCACTGTTGCTAAGTTTGCCCAAAGTAGAGAACTCATAGCCATTAGAGATATAATTTTTTGCAATGACATCTTCATTTGTTCTTTGGTAACTGGTCACGGGCTAAACCTGATGATTAATGATTAACGCTTTAAGCTGTTTTCCATTTCTTTGAGTGCTAAAACTAAATTAGCTTGTGTCCATAGTAAAGGCGTTGCATCACTCGGGATATACTCGCCATTTTCACAATAATAAAGTTCTGGACATTGGTAAGCCCCAAACTCACTATTTTTACCAGTAATTTGTCCTAAAGAACGATTGAGATAATGAACTTGTTGTTGTAAATGATAGGAATCATGAGTTTGTTGATATTGCTGTCCAAAAATTGCTGAAACAATCGGATCAAAAATACACCATTGTGCCTCTTCCCCTTCTTTTAAAAATGCATCCCGTTTTTCAATTGCATTACTAAATTCCGCAGTACGTTGTTCTTGACTTAGAATCTGTTTGTAGTTGGGAAACCAAAAAGAATCTCCTAAATAACGAGAAATGCCATAGCTTCCTTTTAGCATATCCAAAGCGCGATCGCGCACTTTAATTGCTAGGGTTTGCGAGACCACTTGCAACGGATAAATTAAAAAGAGTAACGCCCCATCCGTTTCTCGCCTCTTCTTCGGATCCGTTTGCAAACATTCCGCAGGGAGAATTTGCAGCAGGGTTGTATTCCCTTTTTCCATTAAATCATTCAACAGTTGCGGGGTAATCACTTCCCCGTCATACTGACAACAGTGGGCAACAAATTCCGCATTTAGATTGAGTTGTTTTAAGGCTTTTAAACCGGCAACAACTGTACCAATGCTAGAAGCAGAAATTTTGCGGGTTTCTTCCCAATGGCCACTATCTTCATCTTGCCAGTACGCGATCGCGCGAAAATAAAGGGGAAATAGGGCTAGCGTCTCCACATCCGACTCACTCACCTTTAGCAACCCATCTCGCGCCAACAGACAATAGAACCATAAAAAATAACCAAGGGCATCATTTTGGGCATGGGGCCAAAATTCAGAATTTTCTTTTAGAGTTTCCCCTTGAAACCGAATATGAGGGCGGTTCATCACATCTTGTGCCAAACTCGGGTTTTTAATAATCTTTTCAAAGCGCGATCGATGCTTTGTAAAATACTGCATCAAAGTTTGGGCATTTTTTACCGCAATATCCGTTTTTCCCCAGATATAATGGGCATGGGCAACATGAATATTATCTCGCACCCAAACATTAGAATATCCGGTATATTCGGTTTGATCATCCAACACCGCAGCCGGAAACAAACCATTACTAAGACGAGGAAAGTCCAATGCTTTTTGTTGTAACAGATGCGTGAATAATTTGTCTAAATGCGAAGTTGTGTAATGACTGTGAATGAGATCCAGTAACTCTTCATTATGAATAATCAGCATGATTAATTTCGATTCTTATTGAGATGTGAATGTGTTATTGATTTTGTTTTTTGGCTTGTTGTTGAACCGTTTCTAAGGGCAAATCTAACCATTGCGCAATGGTTTCTAAATCAACAATCAGTTCTCCAAGAAAAGGAAAGATTAATTTAGAGTCGCGCTTACTCTAAAATGATTGGTTCAAATAATAAAGCTGCTTCATTCCAAAAGGAGAGAAATGAAATGAAACAGCAATCCTCAAAGTTAGAAGCGAAAAAGCCCTATTCCGGTGCGACAAAAACGGCTGTCGTTCGTGCAGGAATATTAAATTCCCCCGTTGCAATATTGAAACTTGCAGATTTCACCACATCATCGTGAGAATCAGCTTGGACAGGATGTAACACCATTGAGGTTCCTGCTAGTTCTGGAATCTTAATTTTTTGTCCAAACTTATCTGCATTAAACAAAGCCACAACCTTATTGTAGTTGGGGTCTAAGTTATCTCCAACCGTATCATCCAAAGACATCACAATAAAGGCATCTTTTTGATTGTGTCCCATATTGTGGAACGTTACCCGTTGTTCAATGTCTTCTTTCGTTCGTAAACGGAACAGGGGAGAACTGCGCCGAATTTTCAGAATTTCTTGGAAGTGATGAACATTGTCCAAAATATGCTCTTGTTCTGGATCAAATTTGGTGTTTTTCAACAACGGCGACATAATCCCCCAGCGTTCTTGGTTATCCCAAGCTGGCGGTAAACCGACACCAAAGTTATTTCCACTATAAGTAAAGTCGATGCGATTAAACCAGTCTCCAGAGTCATAGCTATTATGATCCAAAGACTTAGACCGCAACATATCACTTCCCATTTGGAAGAAGGGAATGCCTTGACTTAACCCCACTAAACTTAACCCTAAATTCTGGACGCGAACTCGTTCATTCATGCTGGTGACAGCAGTTCCCGATTTACCCAGAGGCAGTTTGAACATATTTAAGTCAAACAGGGTTTCGTTGTCGTGTTTGGAAATATAGTTGATGCTTTCTTGGGGATCTTTGGTGTAACCAGTCCCTTGTAATTCAATTCCCGAAACCTGATTATTATTTTGGTCAATAATTTGGAAGTCTTGAAGACTTCCCGCTAGGTTAATCCGCAGTTTATCGCTATTTGCCCGTAAATTATTCCGGAAGCGTTTGTTGTAGAAATAGCCATTCCAATCAAAGGATTCACCATTAATAAATCCTTGCTGATGGATTTGTTGCGGATTAGTGGAATATCCCCCATGAACAGCATCACGAATTTTATCGTTGAACGTACCAATGCCCGTTCCTGCCATATTGTATTGGGTTGCAGCATAAAGCCCTTTGCCTTTTGCAGAACCAAAATCCCAACCTTCTCCATAGAGGTAAATGCTTTTTCCATCCACTCCATCTTGATCTAAAGAGAGGTCATCAATGGTCTTGCGCAGACTCACCAAGTTTTCAACGGTGTGCAGATTCATCAAATCAAACCGAAAACCATCGACTTTATAGGCTTTTGCCCACCGCAGAATGGTATCCACCATTAATTTTTCCATCATGGTAAACTCAGTTGCGGTATCAGGACAACAACTGGAGTTTTCTTGATAGCCATCTTTGTTATAGCGATGGTAATAACCCGGAACGACTTTATCGAGAACGGCTTGAGTATAGAGTCCATTGGCAAAGGTATGGTTATATACAACATCCATGACGACTCGTAATCCAATGTTATTGAGAGATTGCACCATTTTCCGAAATTCAATGATGCGATCCACGCCATCTTGGACTGTGGCATAACTACCTTCCGGAACGCCGTAATGGTAGGGATCATAACCCCAGTTAAAGCTGTCATTGCCTCGGGTCGAACCAATAATGGCTTGTTGTTGCACCGAATCACGCCCAAAACTCGCAAGGAGGTCAGGGTCTGGGTTAATTCGGGCTTGGGTATTTTCCTCAACAGAAGCAAAATCAGAGGCGGGTAAAAGATGGAGGTGCGTTAAGCCAGCGTCAGACAATTGCTGAAGGTGATTCATGCCGTTAGATAGGGGTTTACCATTTTTCCCGTTGTAACGAAAGGCATTAAATGTGCCACGATCGCGCTCGGGAACGGTTTCATCATCCCGACTAAAATCGCGCACATGGGCTTCATAAATCGCCATATCTTCTGGTGCATCCAGACGGGGTTTAACGATGTTATCCCATCCCTCGGGTTTTAAGCTCGGATCCTCATAGAGATCCACCATTTGGCTTAAACGGCTGTCTTGGGATAAGTTAACCGAATAGGGATCAGTGACATAATTTTTCTCGAACTTGCCTGTGAAAGGAACATACACTTCCACTTCGTAAAGATAATATTGCTTATCCCAACTGCGATCGCCAACTACAGACCAAACCCCCGTCTCCGAGTCAAAGCTCATTTCGTGAGTCGTCGCTTTGGTATTGGGTCTGGCATCTTCAAAGCGATGCAATGTCACTGATTTTGCTGTCGGTGCCCAAACTTTTAAGGTGGGTGTCCCTTGGTTATAAACGACCCCTAAATCACCAGAATAGCTGTAGAGATCATCGAGTACCCCTTGCAGTTGAATCCCTGTGGCATTAATGAGCTTTCCCGTTTCATCATATGCCGCGATCGCGGTTTCACTTTTCACAATCGCCGGCACCAGCGGTCTCGCTGCAGAAGGAACTTCTAAATCCTGATAGCCATCAATATGGGGAAATTTGGAGTTGGTATCCCAACTGAGGGTTTTCTCATTTTTTAACTGAATGCCATCGCCACTGCGCACCGGAACCATTAAATTCCCGTTGGGTGCGTAGTGAAGTTCATAAGTTGCTGCCTTGCCTTGATTCCAAGCAATATTATGATGGTCAATCCAAATCGCACTTTGTTGTTCTGGGGCATTCGGAACCGGACTCACCGTAAGACGACCGTTCCCCCCACTTTGCCAACGCACCGTTGAGGTCGTTTCTTCCGCACAGCGAGTCGTATATTCGTATAACCCAGTGTCTGGGGAAATGACCCCCCGATATTCATCGTTATCATTAGCATCGCCAATGTAGGACATGGGAGTGGTCATCACAGTTTGCCAAGCGCCACCAAAGCGTTTGACTTCTCCCCAATAGAGAGTACAAGCAATATCATCACCACGACCATAAGAGCCAGTGACCCCTTGTTTATAGACTTGGGTATAAACACTAAACGCTTCTCCTTTGGGCAAGATAATGTTGGAATTTCCGGAAGGGAACATATTGCCCACCCAATTTAAAGGAGAATTGGAGTCCGCACAAGCCGGCTGACTCCAACTCAAAAAGAAACAAATTAAGGATAGTAAAAGGAGTCTTTTCCAAATACTCCGGCGGGGGGCGTGTCCCCCCAGACTTGCCAGTGGCAATATTTTAGTCATTTTGATAGAAGTAGTAGTCATCGGAACGAGGTCGCTCCATGGAGGGTTCATCTGGAATGTCTCCAATGGGTTCAGGCTGATAGCCATCCGCTTGGACTAACCCAACCACTCCATAAGCGTCCAATGAAAACTCTACCTCATGATCTTGCGCTTGAGTATAGGTAGGATTTTTTCCTTCTCCACCATAAATCGCGCGATCGCTGTCGAGAGCAATTTCAAACTTCGCATCTTCGGGGAAGACAGGGATTTTATAATTTTTGATCGCGCGATCGCCTAAATTCGTCACCGCGTACACCCGTTGTCCCGTTTCAAAGTCAATGCGCTCAAAGACAATTACTTTATTGTCATGATCAATCCAGTGCAGCATATTATGGTGCATATTATAGGGAGCAAAGGCAGGTTGCGCTCGGAAGAAGCGTTTCATATCCCCTTGAAACTGAACCATTTCCGCCACTTCATCGTTGGTTAACTGTGACCAATCAATGGGAGCATTACTATTTAAATTCCCTTCTTGCATCGTCCACAATTGGAACATATCCAAGTAATAGGAACTGGCAAACATCGTTAACGCCGACCAAGAGCGGATTTTTTGGTTATGATGACCACCATCAATCGCATCCGCTAAGTAGCGACCTCTTGCCTGGAAGGGATTACCAGGGTTAGCAAACTCATCATGGTTCCCCGGATAATACAACATCGCCAAGGGCCAATCTTGAGACAGCATATAGTCCAGCTTCCAAGTATCAATCTCCTCGGTGTATTTCAAGAGATTTTCAGTAAACCAAAGGTAAAAGCGATCGCTGTAAGTGGTCAGTAAACCAGCCCCGCCTACATCCCGAGCACGGTTGAGATAAGGATCACCAAAGTACCCCTCACCAATGACTACTGACTGCGGACGATAAGCATCAACAGCAGCCGTTAGCTCTTTCAGAAACTCCCGTCCATAAGGTTGGGCATCAATCCCGTTGACATTATCAATCCGTAAGCCATCAAATCCGTAATCAATGAGATTAACTAACCCAGCATCAATTAAGTTCTTGCGAATCTCTGGGGTGTAGTTAAAGCGACGAGTTCCCCATTCCGTCCAATCTCCCGCATAGAGTTCATTACCGTGTTCGTCGATGTATTGGGAAAAGCCAACTGGAGCAAACTCCCGAGGCGGGTTATTTCCCCGAGGCGAATAGTGAGAATAAACCACATCCAATAAAACCGCCACATCGGCATCATGGAAAGCATTGATCATTTGACGGAGTTCGTCAGGACTCCCAAAATCAGCGTGTTTCCCGTACATACTGATCGTTTGATAGCTATAACGCCAATCCGGAAGATATTCCGCATCCGGTTCCCAGAAATCAACGTGGGTATCAAGAGGCATAAACTCAACGGTGTTGTAGCCTAATTTTGCCATTGCTTCGGGTAAACCACATTCTCGGACAAAATTATATAAACGAGGAATATGTTCTTCTCCCGTATCCCCATAGAAGCCAGAGTGGGGATTTTGACATTGCCATTTCAACGACATGGAGAGAACATCGGTTTCAGCAATGGTTAATTGTTTACCCCGTAAATCTAAAGGGGAGCCATTTTCTTGAGTTGTGGGATCCGGTTTCCAGAATACAGAATTGAGTTTTTCGTTGGGCTGCTCATTATAAAAGCGTTCATTAAACCCAGGGGTGGAAAGGAGGGTTGCACCTAAGTCAACTCGTTGTTCCCCATCTTGATCCACTAAGCGATATTGTTTCTTATGATAGTCGTTAGGGGGCAGCGTAACCGCATGGATATGAGGATTCTCTGGCAATGGTTGCAACTCATAATCCGCTAGATTTGCCACATCTCCCCAGTTGTTGAAATCCCCAATGATGTGCAATCGTTCAAAGTCATTCCCCACAAGCACCCGCAATGTTACTGATCCATCATCATGGAAGCGCGTTCCCACTTGAGGTTCAAAGGTATCGTGCTGGGATTCTTGTTCTAACTTTTCCACCGAAGCCAGACGCAAGGATTCAACATCTGGACTCACGACAGGCTTTTTCTCCATGGGAGCAAAATCATTAATTTCCTCTCCCAATGAAATCCGCGTTAAATTATTAATATCTTTAATGCCAAGGTAACGTAACTGTGAGTAAGTCGGTTCTGTAACTAATTCTTCTTCTTCTTGCGTGGGATTGCTTTGCACATTGTTAATAATTAGCTGTTGCAACGCTTCCATTACACGCATAATGCCCTGTTTGAGGGTATTAAAAACGCCTGACCAAAACGAGTCCGAATTATCATTATTATTGAGGGCAAGTTGCAGCGATCGCGCAGAATTGACAACTACTGCTTCTTTATCTGCCTCAGGCGACAAGTCTAAGTTGATCTGAATCGGAGAATTCGATTTTTGATCCGTAGTCGCAATTTGAAAAATAACTTGTAGTTCTTCGTTACTGAAGTCTCTAGCCAACTCTGGTGTTGGTGAAACAACATTTAGTTGGTAAGCTAGCCAAAGTGAAATAAAATCCATTTATTATATCTTTATTATTTGTGTAACAGCAACGTTTACCAGTTCCAGCGAAATTCTCTAAAAATTAGCACCTTCCCTTGAGAAGATTCGCCAAAACATAAGTTTATTATACTTAACATACCGTTAATAATAAAAATATTAACTTAATCAAAATTGCTTAACCATAAAATAATGCAAATGAAAGCAAGCTCCTTATTATCAAGATTTATAAAAACTGATACATCTCCTGTTAACCCCCAAGAATGGGATTCTGGTTACTCGGCTCAATTCCTCTCGCAAGTCACAGAAGTCTTTGCAAACGGAACGGCAAATGTCCGACTGGCTATTTATTTACCGCGAGGTGAACAAAATCCAGACGCATTTACAGTTGAGGTCAAAGCAACGCAACACTGGCAAGGGTTAAATCCCCCTGACGCTGAACATCCCTATTGGTGGTTAGACTTAAAAGGAATTGCAGAAGGAAAACAATTGCAATTTCGATATCGCAAGTCTGGAGAACCTTGGCAACCCCTTGCTCCTTTAACTGATTTAGGGAGTCGCTACGAAAAAATTTATGTTCCTGCGTTGCGTCATAACTGGGAACATGATCCCCCAGTAATTTCTCATGGTCGCATTCTACTAGAAACCACCCTTGAAGGACTCCTCGCTGGGTATAAAGCCGGGAAATATGCCCCCAATAATCAAAAAGAAGATCTTGCCAATGAATCTTTATCGAAACGGATCTTAAAAACGGACATTCCAGGTCGTTTAGGAGAACTCGGCATTGATGAAATTATGGTTCCTGTGGGGGCTTCTGTTGCTGACCGCAGCCATCTTAACCCCAAATACAATTATCTCACCTATAACTTTGTCGATTTGGATTGGCAAATAGGCACACCCCAAGAATTTAAAGAACTTGTGGATAGTCTATACGGTGAACAAATCCAAATTATCCCTGATTTGATTTTTGCCCATCAAGTCCGCAAGCCTTTCCCTGGATCAATGGATCAAGTGGAAGGATTAGATACCGGATTTGTTGATTATGATGCTTATTTATTTCGCGATTATGGAACTTGGATGTTGAATCTTGCTCTCCCTGAGATTCGGCGGATGCTAATTGAAAAGATTATCAGCTTTATTAAAAAATATCGTCTGAAAGTGATTCGCATTGACTACATTGATGGTCTGATTTTGCAATATTGCAAGCGCGACCACAATCACGCTGAAGACTTTTTGCGGGAACTGAAAGCGGAAATGAGAACGGCGTGTCCAGATGTGATTACTCTTGGGGAAACCTTTGAAGTCTCGCAAAATCCAGTCGTGCAAGACTTTATTGATGTCTTCTACGCGCCGATGGGATTTTCGATTGTAGAGGAATTATATAAACCCGTTGGTAAGCGGGAACACCATCTTGCCCCCAATATTGGCTTAATTGCCGATCATATCCGGAATGTGGTGCAATCGGATCGTCCAGAAGCCGTTTATGCACAGCTTCATGATGAAACGTGGTATTGTCCTCATATTATGGCAGGTCGTCCTCATGTCAATTGGGCATATGGC
>JAVLCL010000090.1:0-9423 GCA_031580825.1 Halothece sp. Uz-M2-17 | reverse complement strand
GGGGGGGTTGGTGACAATTGCCTGAAAATAGTTTTGTGGGTAATTCTGAGCTAAATCTCTGGCATCTCCCTGTTGAATATGAATTGGCGCTGATTGTCCTAAGCTGTGTATATTCTTTTTTACACCTGTAACCGCTTCCTCCCGACGATCGCTGCCATAAATGCTTAAATGAGGAAATAGCGTTGCTGCTTCGATTAAAATCGTTCCTGAACCACAAAACGGATCTAACAATCTTTCTGTTCCCTTTAACTCACACAACTGCAACATTGCATAAGCCATTGTCGTTTTCAAAGTGATTCGGGGTCGCCAAACTTTATTTTGACGCTGATCAAGGGCTTCTTCAGTTTTTTGAACACTCACTAAACAAAGGCGATCATAAATATCAACACGGACATTAACCTCTGGTTGATCTAAACTAACTTTTTTCCCGTAATGTTGGAAGAGTGCTGATCCGGCGATACGTTGGACATCTAGAGCGCGAAATTCATGGTTTCCCTTACGTTCCGTGGTAACGCGAAACGTTTCCGCAGTTTCCATTTCTGGAATTTCTAAAGTAAATAATTGGGTATAAATTTGATCCAGATCAGATGTTTCTGTTGTTAGAGAAAAATGAGCAATCTGGCGCATGACATGAAATACCGATCGCGCTTGTAATGCGACCTCTAAAAGGCAAGCGTTTGAACTTTCTACTAACACTTGTCCCTTAAGATCAAAAGGCTTTGGTGTGATTTTAGTAATTTCACATCCCGTTTCTGTCGCGCGATCGCGCAATTCTTGTTCCACAACATCTTCAATTCCAGCGTGGGTCGTCAAGCGTAGTTGGATCATTTTTTTATCCAGAAAATAAACCCTTAATCTCCCGCCAAATTTGCAATTCACCAGCACCTTTTGTCGTGGGATTCGTTAAAACGCCTTGAGTCGGACTAAACAAAAAAGCACCCATAAAGAAACCAAAGGCTACCATGACAATTGCTGGACCCGAGGGAATATTAAAGTAGTAACTTAAATACATCCCACTGATGCTCGAAATAACACCAATGATCGATCCCAAAATCATCATCTGCTGTAAGCGTTTTACTAACAGATAAGCCGTAGCACCGGGAGTAATTAACATCGCAACGACTAAAGCTAAGCCTACGGTTGTCAGACTCGCCACAATCGTCAGAGACATGAGAATAATTAAGCCAAAATCGAGAAGATTAATCGGTAATCCCGCAGCTTGCGCCCCTTCTGGATCAAAGGTGTAAAACAGTAATTCTTTATAGAGAAGGACAATTACCGTTAAAACAATCACAGTAATAACAGCAGTATTGACCAAATCTCTGGTTGTCACTCCCAGAATGTTTCCGAAGAGAAAGTGTAACAAATCAACTTTATTATTTTTCTGGACAATAGAAATCAGTGTAATCCCAAAAGAAAAAAAGGCTGAATAGATAATTCCCATTGCAGCATCTTCTTTAATCGGCGATCGCGTTCTCACCCAAGCAATCAGCACCGCACTAATTACCCCAGCAATAAACGCCCCGACAAAGATATCTATCCCTAAAATAAATGCAATTGCCAGTCCGGGTAAAACCGAGTGACTCACTGCTTCTCCCAGTAACGCCAGTCGCTGTACCATTAAATAGGTTCCGACAGACGCACAAATAATCCCGACTAAAATTGCGGTTAGCAGTGATCGCTGCATAAAGCTATATTGCAACGGTTCAATGAGTATATCCATTTATTACATTGGTTACGCTACTTGTTCTGAAAAAAAGGCAACATGACCGCCATAGGCTTGTTCCAGATTATTTCGATTGAGCACGGTTTGACGCGCACCGTAAGCCACTAACTCTCGATTGAGCAGAATTAAATCATCAAAATTGCGAATGGATTCCCCTAAATCATGATGAACCACTAAAACAATTTTTCCAGCCTCAGCCAGTTCATGAAGAAGGTCAAAAATAATCTGTTCAGTTTTTTTATCAATCCCAGCAAACGGTTCATCAAAACAAAAAATATGCGCTTCTTCTGCTAAAGCTCTCGCAATAAACACGCGCTGTTGCTGTCCCCCCGAAAGTTGTCCGATCGCGCGATCGTGAAACTCACTCATCCCCACTCGTTCTAAAGCCTCTGCTGCAATGCGTCGGGAAACTCCAGAAAAACGATTAAACCAGCCTGTTTTCCGAATCCGACCCATCATCACCACATCCCAAACCGTCGCCGGATACGTCCAATCAATTTTAGAGCGTTGGGGTAAATAAGCAACCGTTTCGAGTTGTTCTTTCAAAGGTTGCTCTCGAAAACGAACTGTTCCTCGAATCGGATTCACTAATCCCAACATTGCTTTAATTAAGGTACTTTTTCCTGCTCCATTCGGACCAATCATTCCCGTCACTCGTCCAGGGCTAATTTGACAATCGACCCCAGTTAACGCCAGCACCCGGCGATATTGCACTTCTAAATCACAAATCTGAATACTTTCCCTAGGATTCCGTGGAAAACGAATATGGGTCATTGCAACTGTTTCCTTATTAACTGGAGTTGGTTCTAAAAAATGAAACAATTATGAAAACATCTAGGGGTATGGTAGCATAGATTACGTTTAAAAATGAAAAGATAATGAGAAAAAATGATCACTCGTTTATTTCATAAACCCTACATAGCAATGGTTGGTCTCCTCACAGGGCTTGTTATCAGTAGCTGTAGCGAACCCTCCCCAACCAGTAATGATGGTGGAGAAAATGAGAAACCAAGCGTTGTTACCACCAGCACCATGATTACTGACTGGACAAAGCAAGTGGGGGGAGATGAAATTAGAGTAACTGGGATTCTTGAACCAGGGGCTGATCCTCACGTTTATGAACCGGTTCCTGCGGACAGTCGGGCTATGGAAAAAGCTGATCTCATTTTTTATAACGGTCATAACTTAGAACCGGAATTAATTAAGGTCATGAATGGAACTGGGATCAGTGAAGATAGGACATTCGCTGTTGGAGAAGTCATCACACCCTTTGACTATGATTATGAAGGGCAAAGAGTGCCTGATCCTCATGTTTGGGGAGATGCGGAAAACGCGATCGCGATGGTGAATGCAATTCGTGATCGTCTGATTGAACTGTCTCCAGAAGATGAAGCGGAATTTCGAGAAAACGCAGCAGACTATATCGAAAAATTAGAGCAACTCGACCGTTGGATCATCCAACAAATTCAAACCATTCCCCCGGAACAACGTCAGCTTGTTACGACCCATGATGCGTTTCAATATTATGCACGGGCTTATGGTTTAGAAGTAACAGGAACCTTAATCGGAATTAGTACCGAAGAACAACCGAGCGCGAAAACCGTCAAGAACTTATCAAACGCGGTTAAAAAAAGTAACGTACCTGCCATTTTTGCAGAAACGACAATTAATCCTGCTTTAATTCAAACTGTAGCCAATGAAGCAGGAGTCAAATTAGCCGAACAAGAACTTTATTCTGACTCAATTGGTGCACCCAATAGCGAAGCCAATTCTTATTTAGGAATGCTAATTGTTAACACTCGCACCATTGTAGAAAATCTAGATGGTAACTATACGCCCTTTTCTCAGCAAGATTGATTTTTTTATGCCATTTTAATACTATTTTCAAAACCTAAAGCTACACTTCAAGTCTTTCAACGCTTTGTGTGCTTTGTGTCTTTGTGGTTAATTTTATAACCTTTACCCTCAAAAATGGTATAGGAACTAGAAAAAGAGTGCTATAATCAACCGCTAATCCCCTCTCTGATTTTAAAATATATGGAAGTCACAAACCTTTTTACAGGCATTGGTTTAGCTGCTGGAAGTTTAACCACGATCGCGTTCTTACCTCAAGTGATTAAAACTTGGCAATCTAAATCAGCAAAAGATATTTCTTTAGGAATGTTTTCTACTTTTTGTACAGGGGTTTTTCTCTGGATTGTTTATGGTTTTAGTGTGGGCGATTTACCGGTTTTATTGGCAAATATTGTGACGTTTGTTCTCGCCTTCACGATTTTAGTTTTTAAGTTTCGATATGGCTAAACAACAGAGATGAGATGAAACCCGCTATTTCTCTCATCTCTAACTCCCTAGCTGATGCGGGTTTCTAGATATTGACCAATCATGATCTCTTCTCCAGCCCGAGAGATAATCGTTTGGCGGGTGCGATAGCGATCTCCAATCAGTTTCAATTCTTCTTCAAATGCGGAACCATTATATTCGGTTCGTAAACAAAGTGTATTGGGATGAGGAAAATAGTATTCTGCTGTAATCGGTTTGGCAATGGCAAAACCGCGATCGCGATATAAAGTATGACCTAACGCCCCGAATAAGGTTGAATCTTCCGATTGCTTTTTTCCAGTCTTGCTATCTTCACTACGCCAACTGACTTTTGCCCCACATAAGAGCGTATTACGGGGAAAATGATGTAATCCTTCTAAAATAGCAAGTTCTTCGCTTCCGGTTGCTAAAAAGTCGATTTGCATATCACTGGTGACTTCTTTTACCTTGCCATCGTTTAAAGTGTAGTAACGGCGTTGGGAGTGCCAGTGACCTGCTGTATTACGGAAAAACTGGCTAATTAAAGGTTCGGTTTGAGTTAAAACGGGGCTTGATTGTACTTTCACAGCGATCCTCGCGCTAAGGTGCTTTACCAGAAAAAATAACTTTTTCGGTATTTACTTTACATTGTTTAACAAAAATAAAGCAAATTACGTCCCTCTGTTGTAATAAATTTAGCGGAATCCGAGAAAATTTAGACTGATGGCACAAGTTGAACTCCGACAGGTATCACGACGTTATGGCAAAACCAGCGCGATTGAGGAGATTTCCTTAAAAATAGCAGATGGACAGTTTTGTGTGCTGGTGGGACCATCTGGCTGTGGGAAATCAACCCTATTACGCGCGATCGCGGGACTCGAAACTATTACTGAAGGCAGTATCTATATTGCGGATCAATTAGTAAATCAGATCCCAGCGCGCGATCGGGATCTGGCGATGGTGTTTCAAAATTATGCCCTCTATCCACATTTGACCGTTGCCGAAAACTTAGGATTTGGCTTAAAAATGCGGAAAACGCCACCACAAACCATTAAGCAAGAAGTGCAAAGAATCGCCCAATCTTTAGGAATTACTCATCTCCTTAACCGTAAGCCCAAGCAACTTTCGGGGGGACAACAACAACGGGTAGCCCTAGGACGAGCGATTATTCGGCAACCGCAAGCCTTTTTACTGGATGAACCACTTTCTAATTTAGATGCCCAACTGCGAGAAGAAACCCGTGGTGAATTGAAACGCCTCCATCAAGAATTAGGGATTACAACCATTTATGTTACCCACGACCAAGGAGAGGCGATGACGCTGGCAGAACAATTAGTAGTCCTTTACGAAGGACGAATTCAGCAAGTGGGAACCCCTGAACAAGTGTATCGTTTGCCCACAAATCAGATGGTTGCTGGTTTTTTAGGGAGTCCTCCCATGAACTTTTTATCGGCAAAATATGCGGAGGGTCAATTTTATTGTGGTGAACAGCCTCTTCCCATTCCCGAAAAGATGCAACAAGCAATGACCTTTGACTCTGAAGAAACTTTTTGTCTGGGGATTCGTCCAGAAGCCATTTGTCTTACTGATGCTTTGACTCAGGGACAACTCGCCTCCTTAAAAATCAAAATACAACTAATTGAACCTTTAGGTCGAGAAACCTTATTACGTGGTGAAGTTTTGGGGACTGATGAAAGTCTGAACTTCTTAGTATCAGGGATCTGGCAAGGTCATCGGGATGACACTTTGAGTATAAATGTCGATTTAAATCAGTTATTTGTTTTTCACCCTAGTCATGGTGAGACCCTGTACCCTAACAATTGATAGGAAATCATTGATCAGAGATAATAGTGAGAAAGTTTTCTTTATAGTGGTATTAACAAGTTATTGCTGATCCTAAAAGCCATTCGGACGTTGTGTAACTCTCATGGTCAACAAATTAGAAAATATTCTTGGTGAACGCTACCAGATTATCAAACAATTGGGGAGGGGGGCGTTCGGTCAAACTTATCTTGCACAAGATTTACAGCAACCGAGTCATCCCAAGTGCGTTGTCAAACATTTAAAACCACAAGCGAGTGATGAGTTAATTCTAAAAGAGGCAAAGCGACTATTTGTTATTGAAGCAGAAGTTTTAGAAAAACTGAGTGATAGTCCTCAAATTCCTAATTTAATGGCTTATTATGGTGATAGCTTTTGCTTGGTGCAAGAATTTATTGATGGACATGATTTAAATAAAGAAATTCGAGTCGGATCCCCGCTTCAGGAAGAACAAGTGATTGCGATTTTGAAAAGTCTTTTACCTGTTCTCAGTTTTATTCATCAAAATAATGTCATTCACCGCGACATTAAACCCTCTAATATTCGGCGGGCAAAAGATGGCACTTTATTCTTAATTGATTTTGGGGCAGTTAAAGAAATTAAAACCTTGGTTTTAACTGAAAATGGACAACCCAAACCAAGTATTGTTGCCGGAACACAGGGTTATATGCCACCGGAACAATTGCGAGGAAGACCACGCTTAAATAGTGATATTTATGCTTTAGGTGTAATTTGTATTGAAGCATTAACCGGTAAAGCAGCAACACAACTAGAAGAAGATTCCGAAACTGGAGAGTTACAGTGGCGAGAAGGGTTAGCCATTTCTGAAGGATTAGGGGAAATTCTAGAAACAATGACCTGCTCTGATTATGGACAGCGATATCAATGTGCAGCAGACGTGATCAGAGATTTAGAAGACTTAAATAAGTCCGGAAAAACTGACTTAAAAGAACGAATTAAGCAAAAGAAGCGCGATCGCGCCGGAAAAACTTGGCAGCGTTGGTTACCGTTAGGTGTCGCTGGGGTTATGGTCGGTTTCGGAATTTTAGTTTTTCCCGTTGTACGAGCGATTTATTTTTTTACTCAGGCGAATGGACTGGTACAAGAAGGGAACTATCAAGACGCGATCGCGCTGTATGATAAAGGACTCACTACCTATGAAACGGCTCCAGAAGCATGGTTAAATCGAGGATTTGCCCTTGCTCAACTCAAACGGTTTGAGGAACAACTCTCCTCCTGTGATCAAGCCGTAGAACTGGATCCTGACTTTGTGGAAGCCCTGAACTGTAAAGGATTAGCCCTAGATGAGTTAGGACAAGATGAAGAAGCCGTCAATTTATTTGAACAAGCAGTGCAACTTGACCGAGATTTCTATCAGGCATGGAATAATAAAGGGGAAGTTTTAATGGAATTGAAACGCCCAGAAATCGCCCTAGAAGCATTTGATCGGGCAAAACTCTATAATCCAGATTATCTCTTTGCTTGGAATAATCGCGGAAATGCCCTATTTCAACTGGAACGCTATGCGGAAGCGATCGCAGCTTATGAACAAGCCCTTAAAATTGACCCTGAGTATCCCTATGCTTGGAATGGGCTAGGAAATGCCCGACGTAAGCTCGGACGTTATGAGACAGCTATTACAGATTACGAGGAAGCGATCGCGCTCAAATCTGATTTTTATGAGGCTTGGTACAATAAAGGATTAACATTTCTGGCGATTAATGAAAAAGAAAAAGCCCTCGCTGCTTTTGATCAAGCGGTGAATATTAAACCGGATTATCAAGCAGCGATTAATCGTAGAGCTAAACTCCGCGATCGTCTATAAAAGAATTTATCCGACGTAGAAGGAGTGAAAGGGCAACCAGAATTAATGATTAATATTAATAATTAATAATGCCTTTATTCAAACACAAATTTAGCCTCAGTCTATTGATTACTGTCAGTCTTCTGACGGCTTGTAGTGAGGGAATTCAACAACGCCTTGCTCCTGATCCTAACCTACAAGAAGAAGAAAACACCACCTCTAATTCCACTTCTGAAGCCCCTACAGAACCGTCTGAACCGTCTCCAACTGAAAATAATAATCAACAGAACACAATTGAACCTTCAGCAGCCATTCCTGAAAGTATTCCCTTATATCCCGATGCAAAGTTAATTGATCAAGAAGTGAGCACAGAAACTGAATCCGGTCTGATTGAGCTTAGGGCGACCAGTGGAATGGATACGATTGCCAATTTTTATGCGGAAGAATTAAGACAGCAAAACTGGGAGATTGTTACGCCTTTTTCTAGTGGTGCAACGATTGGTAAGCGTATTATCATGGCGGAGTCAAATACACTAGAACTCAAGGTAACGATTTTTGAAGCGGAGGGCGAAGAAGAAACCAGTCAAATTTTGATTGAGTATCAACCGCTTACTGAAACTAGCAGTACAGAAGCCTCACAAGAAGAGTCCTCAACTGAAACACCGACCACTCGCACCTTTACCGATTTAGAGCAAACCCCTGACCCCTTACAACCTTATGTGAATGATATGGCGCAATTGGGACTTTTAAGCCCAGTTGACAGCGAGGAAGCTAATGGAAAGCAGTTTGCGCCTAATGAACCGATTACCCGTCGCACCTATACCCGTTGGCTATTTCAAGCAAATAACCGCTTTTATCGCGATCGCGCCAGCCAGCAAATTCGTCGAGTGCAACAAGCGCAAACCCCAGCTTTCACTGATATTCCTTCCTCTGATCCTGATTTTGGCATCATTCAAGGTTTAGCCGAAGCCGGATTAATTCCCTCTCGTTTGACTGGAAATAGTACAGTGACGCAATTTCGCCCCAATGCACCGCTGACCCGAGAAACCCTCTTACTTTGGAAAGTTCCCCTCGATACCCGTAGTAACCTCCCCTCTGCAACGGTAAACACAGTTAAAGAAACCTGGGGATTTCAAGATGCAGGGAAAATTGATCCCAAAGCCCTCAGCGCGATCGTTGCTGACTTTTCTAATGGGGAACAATCCACATTAAGACGAGTATATGGTTATACCCAACTCTTACAACCGGAAAAAGCCGTCACCCGTGCTGAGGCGGCGGCTGCATTATGGTCGTTTGGAACGCAAGGGGAAATAATTACTGCGCAAGAGTTAACCCAAAACTGATCCTTTGAGATTATTGTCTGCAAACAAGGCTTTACTGTTCGATTCTCCTGCTTGTTTCAGTTGGCGCGTCAGTTGCACACTGGAACCGATAATGGCGACCCATTGAACGAGTAAGGAGAAGCCAAAAGCAGATGAGTTAATGAGAAATGCAGACAGGGGGAAAAAGGTAAAAGTGATTACATCGGGTAGTTGTAGAATGTTGCCAGCAACAGTGGGCACAAACATCAAACTGCTGAGGATAATCATGGCGAAAATGCTTCGTTTCTGGGTTTTCATCAACAGCACCAGTTGAGTAATACAAGCATAGACCAAAAAGACACTACCAATCGACAAGAGTCTCACCCCAATTTCAGCCCGTTCATTTCCGAGGGGGAAGAAAACGATCGCTGTAGCAATAATTAAGCCGTTGAGGAGTAAGTTTAGCGCGATCG
>JAVLCL010000089.1:4014-9492 GCA_031580825.1 Halothece sp. Uz-M2-17 | reverse complement strand
CTTTCAACGAGAAACCCTGAAAATTTTAGGAGTTCCCCTTGAAAAAATCATCTCTAGCGACGATCATCCTCATATTGAGGCGCAAGAACTCATTGTTCCCTCTTTTTCCAGTTATTTAGGATGGTTATCCCCTTGGGGATTAAAGTTTCTCCGAGATCAATTTTTAACGCCACTGTTACAAGAAAAAACGACTTCCCCAGAACGAATTTATATTTGTCGGAGTAGCGCGCGACACCGACGGGTTTTAAATGAAGAAGTTGTCATTGATTATTTAAAAACTCGCGAATTTGTTCCCGTATCCTTGGAAACACTTTCTTTTCAAGAGCAGATTAACTATTTTGCAAAAGCGAAAGTCATTATTGCCCCTCATGGTAGTGGTTTAACCAATTTAGTTTTCTGCTCACCACAAACAAAAGTTATTGAATTATTTGCTCCTCACTATATTCGATACTATTTCTGGGTTATTTCTCAACACTTAGCATTGGCGCATTATTTTGTACTTGGAGAAAATATTCCCTCTCAATTTCTAAGAGAACTGATGTATCAAAATGTCCTCTCTGAAGATATTTGGCTGGATTTAGAGAGATTGAAAAAAATCCTTGCTCAAGCTCAAATAGACTAGCTTATTTCCCTTTTAATGAATTATGACATCCCCGTTAAACGCCCAAGAGCTCCATCAACAAGCCGAAACCTATCTGTCTCAAAACCAGATTCAAGATACAATTGCTCTCTGCTCTCAGATTATTGAAGCCGACTCAAAGTTTATTCCCGCTTATCAAACCCTAGGAAAGGCTTTATACTTAGCTAAACGCTTCGATGAAGCCGAAAAATGTTATCGTCGAGTGATTCATCTGAACGGAAATGATGCAGTCACTTATAATAATTTAGCGTCTATTTATGCCCGACAAAAACAGTGGCAAAAGGCTCTGAGTTGTTATCAACAGGCGTTGCAGTTACAACCCAAAGAGAGCAAAACTTATCGCAACTTAGGACGACTTTGGACTCAGTTAGGAGATGAAAACCGTGCTGGAGACAGTTGGTTTCGGGCTTATAGCTTAACCAGAAATCAAGTTTCCGTAGAGGAACATATTCAATTAGGAGATAGATTATTAAAAAATAACCAGATTGAAAAAGCAATCGCTTGTTACCGTCGCAGTCTAGAACCGAATCCTGATTACGAAGAAGGTCTAGAGAAATTAAGAAAAGCTCTGCAACATGCTCAAGAAGAACTTGCGCCTTCGCAGTCTCATTTTATGATCTTTGCCCTTGCTCGAACCGGTAGTAGCACTTTACTGAAGTTATTAAATGCTCATCCTGAAATAAATTTGAAAGTCGAACCATTTCACCAAGACCTTGGCATTCCCTTTCAAGAACGTTATATCCATGGTTTTGAAAAAGATTTAACGTTAGGATTTGACCCAACGCGATCAGGAAAAAGCCAACATTGGATTGCGCCTTATCCTTTGCCGATTTTAGATCATATTGTTGCAGAAATACATCAGAACCATAATGGCATTAAACATCTCGATTATAGTATTTCTTTTGATCAAAACCTGCATTTATTAGTCAATGCTTATGATAAAGTCATTTTCTTAAATCGAAAAAATCAACTCAAACGAATTGTTTCTCTCTATATTTCCTTACAAGCGGGATATTTTCAAGGCAGCAGAGATCAGCTTTTCCAAAAAACGTATCACCCCTTAGATCCTGAACAATTGAAAGGTCACATGGATTGGGAAGAAAAACGATTTGAGCGATATCGCACAATTTTGCAAAAGCTAGGGCGAAATGTTTTTGAACTGTATTATGAAGACTTGTTTGATTCAAAATTGACACTAACCGCTAAGATGGAGAAATTAAATGAAATTTACCGTTACCTAGGTCTAAATCAAATTACGGAATTAGATGCTAAAAATAAAATCGAAACTTTACTTGATCCGAATACAAATAAATTTAATAATGAAAGCAGCTATCGTTTAATTCCTAACATTGATGAAATTGCTGAAAAATTAGGTTCGGACGAAACGGGCTATTTGTTTGAGTAACTATAGCAGTCTGGAATCAGTTGTGAGAGATCAATTCTGGTTTAAGGCAATTTGCCCCAAGAATTTCTCATGAATCATTGCTGATTGCTAGATAAGGAAACTTCTACCCACTGAAATCAACTCACTTTGCTCCTCTCCCTAAATTGGTTATGACATCAACCTCCAACTCCCAATCCCTGCATCAACAAGCAAAAACCTATTTGTCACAAAAGCGGATTCAAGACGCAATTACCCTTTGTTCTCAGATTCTTGAAGCTGACCCGAAGTTTGCTCCTGCTTATCAAACCCTAGGAAAAGGCTTATACTTGGCTAAAAGATTAGAAGAGGCGGAAAAATGCTATCGTCAAGCCCTTGCTCTTAACCCCAATGATGCGACCACTTATAATAATTTAGGTTCTCTTTATGCCCAACAGCAAGAGTGGAAAAAAGCCCTCACTTGTTATGGAAAAGCCATAGAAATAGAGCCAAGAATGAGTGGGGTTTATCGTAATTTAGGACGACTTTGGACGCAATTGGGAGACTCATACCGAGCAGAAGAAGCGTGGTTTCGCGCCTACAGTCTAGAACCGAAAAAAGTTTCACGAAAAGAGCATATCACCTTAGGAGATCAGTTACTGCAAAGAAATGAAATCGAAAAAGCGATCACTTGTTATCGTCGGGGAATCGACTTAAATCCCAATGGTCGGCAAGTTTTGGAAAAACTAGGCATTGCTCTGAAACGAGCAGGAGAAGAAGTTGCTCCCTCACGTTCTCATTTTATAATCTTTACCCTTGGCAGGACGGGTAGTAGTACCTTAGTAAAACTATTAAACGCTCATCCAGAATTGAATTGTCAACATGAACCATTTAACCAAGATTGCCGTATTCCATTGAAAAATACTTACTTAGATGGGATATCAGAAGACATGGGGTTAAAGCTAGATGCTGAACGATCTCGATCTAGCCAACATTGGGTTGCACAATATCCACTACCCGTCTTAGACCGAGTTCTCCAAGATATTAAAAAAGCATACTGTGGGATCAAACACTTGGACTATAGTCTCTCCTTTGATCAAAATCTTCACTTATTGATGAATGCTTATGACAAAGTGATTTTTTTAAGACGGAAAAATCGACTGAAGCGTATGGTGTCAGTACAGATTTCTCTACAAGCAAAACAATTTCAAGGAAACAGGAATAATCTGTTTGAAAAAGAATATCAACCGTTAGATGTGGACAACTTAAGAGGACAAATCAAATGGGCAAAACAGCGTATGGATCGCTACCACAAGATTATCACCTCTTTAGGTAAAGAGATATTTGATCTGAACTATGAAGACTTGCTCGATCCCAAGTTGACACTTAATGATAAAATCGCTAAATTAAACGAAGTTTATGGCTACTTGGGAGTTAGTGAAATCACCCAATCAGCCCATATGGAACAAGTTAAGTCACTTCTCGATCCTAAAACTAATAAATTCAACGATGAAGCAACCTATCGGTTAATTCCGAATATCAACGAAGTTGCTGAAAAGCTAGGCTCGGATGAAACCGGTTATTTGTTTGAGTAAGTTTTCTGTTTTTGATTCCACTGATTCTTGATCCGACAAATTCTTTTTTAATCATCAACGAGGATTGATCGATGCCTGCCACTGCCCAGTCTCAAACCACAGTCAGTAATCTCCACCAAAAAGCCGAATCTGCTCTTGCTCAAAAACAGTTTCAAGACGCGATCGCGCTGTGTCGCCATATTCTGAAAGCCAAATCCAATTTTTTTCCCGCTTATAAAACCCTAGGGAAAGCCCTTCTAGCAAGCGGAGACTTAGAGGGGGCTGCAAAAGCATTTCAGCAAGCGATTGCTCTTGAACCGAACCGCCCTGAAGCCTATGCTAATTTAGGGTCAGTTCGAGCCCAACAAGAACAGTGGCAAGACGCAATCAACTGTTATCAGAAAGCAATCGAAATTAACCCAGAATTTGCTGGAGTCTATCGCAACATGGCTCGGTTATGGGAACGACTGAACAAGCCAGAATCAGCAGCAGAAGCATGGGAACGGGCTTACAGCTTAGAACCGAACAAGGTTAAACCTCAAGACCGTTTACGGTTAGGGGATGATTTTTCCCAACTCGGTCAGGTGGAAAAAGCGATCGCGTGTTATCAACGGGCGATTGAGGCGAAACCAGACTGGGGAGAGGCTTATCAGCGTTTGGGAAATGCTTTAGAACAAGCAGGACGTTGGCAAGAAGCAACAGAAGTCTGGAAAAAGGCAATGATGGGTCGTCCTTCACAAGAAACGGTTGTTTCTAATGGACAAGCTCAGTCACTAGAAGCCGACAAGGAAGTCTGCAAAACTCATATTGAAAACCAGGAATGGTCAGAAGCCATTGCAGTAGCCAAACAAGCCCTTGCCATTCAAGAAGATGCACAAATTTGGCATTGGTTAGGGAAAGCTCAACACGCCACGAAACAGATTCAAGCAGCAGCCCATTCTTATCAAAAAGCAATTGCGTTGCAACCCCTACCTGAATCTTATGCTAATTTGGGCAGTCTCTATGCCAGCCAAAAACAATGGCAAAAAGCGATCAGTTATTATCAACAAGCGTTAAAGCTTGATTCCCAGCAAGCCGGAATTTGGCGCAATTTAGCTCGTACGTTTGATCGCGCAGGGGATCTGAAAAAAGCAGCATCTGCGTGGTATCACGCTTATTCTTTAGAACCCAATCAGGAGACCCCTGAACAACACTTCCAGTTAGGGAAAACCTTAGAGGAGTATGGGCAGTTAACCGAAGCGATTGCTTGTTATCAAAATACGGTGGTAAGAGAACCCAACTGGGGATTGGCTCATTACCGACTCGGAGAGGCATTGAAAAAAGCAGAACGTTGGGAAGAAGCAACGGCAAGTTTACGGCGAGCGATTGAGTGTCAAAGTCAGGAGTCAGTGCATGCAATCGTACCTGAAAAACAAGATGAAAATGATGCACCGGTTGTCGAAAACAAAGGGAATGCAACCAGTAAAGCGCTTCTGGAAAAAGCTCTCGAAACTGATGATGCAGAAACTTATATTCGTCTGACGCAAGTGTATCTAGAAGAGAAACAGGCACAACGCGCGATCGCAGCAGCACGGCAGGCTTTAGCAATACAACGTGATGCGATGACTTATCGCTGGCTGGGGAAAGCTCTACAAGCGGGAAAAGAACTGCAAGAAGCAAAACAATGCTATAAAACAGCCCTGTCTTTACAACCGCAGTGGGCAGATCTACAAGTGGACTGGGGAGACTGGCATGGTGTTCAACAACAATGGCGACGCGCAATCGGATGTTATCGGAAAGCCTTGAAGCTCGATGATAGCCATGTGGAAGCATATCGGGGGTTAGCCCATGCCTTGGAGAAACTTGGACAACACGCCAAAGCAATCGAATATCGCTATTATGTTTTGTGCCAAGAAGAAGCCACT
>JAVLCL010000089.1:0-4004 GCA_031580825.1 Halothece sp. Uz-M2-17 | reverse complement strand
CCAAGAGTGTCTTCACTTAGCACAAAAGTTAGCTCAACAAAACAAATTGCAGCCAGCGATTACTTGTTACCAAAAGGCTTTAGCGTTAGATCCCCAATTGATCGAGGCAAGTCAGGCATTAGCTGATCTATTATTGCGTCAAGGGCGAACTGGGGAAGCAATTAAGTATTATCGCCAATTTTTAGAGCAGAAGCCAGACTCAACCGTTACTTGGCAGTCTCTCGGGAAAGCCTTAATGGCATTTGGGCAACGAGAAGAAGCAGAAGCCTGTTATCGCCAAGCCGAGTGGTTACTCATGCAGCCAGACCAAACATCCTCTTCCCAAGAGCTATCTCATGCTTCTTCTGATCATACTGAGATGGAACAAGCAATTGTCACTCAGCAAAAAGCAGAAACTGCTTTACAAGATGGCAAACCAGACGTTGCTCTGCAGCAATATCGAGAAGCGTTTGCTTATCTCACTGGACAAAAAGAAGTTCCTCAGGGACAAGTGCAAATTTTCCTCTTTTCAGAGACTGAAGCCGGACAACTATTATTAAATAACTCTGATCAGCAATCTCTTGCTTCCTTAACTCGACTCACGTTAATTGCCAATGCCTTTCCCACATTTACTAAAGGATTATCATGGTGTTTGGAAGGCTTGGCAAAGCTGAAGGGGAAAAATGTGCCCCAAGGATCACCAAAAAAGGTTTGGAATCGTGAAGAGAAAATGCTTGATGCAGTGGGTCATTTGAGTTCCCAAGAGTCTTCCCCTGAAGAGGCAGGTGCATCAGCAAAGCAGAGCCAACAATCAGCAACTTTTTCTTCCGAGTCCTTTTCAGACTTAGAACAAAGAGCCAGAGCCTGTTTAGATGCAGGGGATTTAGAACGGTGTGTCGTTATTTGTCAAACGTTAGTAGAACAGGATCCCCAATGGGGTGAGGGGTATAAACGCTTAGGACAGGCTTATCACAGAAAAGGAGACTTATCTTTGGCGTTAGAAGCCTACCGGAAAGCGGTTGCTCTCGAACTCAAAGATATTGAAGTATTTCTCTGGTCAGGAGAGATTTTAGTTAGTCAACAACAATGGTGGGACGCGATCGCGCAATATCGAAAAGCCTTACAATATGCACCTCAGTCATGGAATTTATATCATCATTTAGGGGATGCGTTACAAGCCGTTGGAGACACTGACGGCGCGATCGCGGCTTATGAAAAAGCCGTTGAGTTAGCCCATTAAAAGCTCTTCTGATTGAAATAACATGAGGAATCACAATGTCTAGAGAAAGTGAGCAAAATTTGCCTTTGAATCCTTCCCCAACGGGTCAAGTTAGCCCTGCCCTCAGTCGTTACAAACTGGGGAAAGCCCTAGCAGACAAAGGACGTTGGCAAGAGGCGATCACCTATTATCGTCAAGCGTTGGAGTTAGATCCGAATCTGAGTGAAGCCCGTCAGGCATTAGAAAAAGTCCTTGCAAAGACTCAAGCCTCATCTGCACAAAACATCCAGAGTCCTGCGATTCCGGAAAAAACTCCGGAAGGGAGAAAATATCGGCAACAGTCTCAGTATTATGCTCGACAAAAACAATGGCAAGCAGCAGCACAGGAACTTGAAAAATTGATTCAAGTCGAACCGAGTTTTGAGGCTTATCGCGATTTAGGGCGCGTACATACTTATCTTAAACAGCCAGCCAAGGCAGCACAATCTTGGTATCAAGCCTTCACTCTGGATCCTGAAAAAGCAACGACTGAAGAATATATCAAGTTAGGAAATACTTTATTTCAACAAGAACAGTGGGAGCAAGCGATTCATTGCTATCAGCAAGTGTTGAAACGTGACCCCAATTCATTTACAGCAAATCGCAGTTTGGGAGCAACGTTCGCTCGTCAAGGAAAATGGGAAGAAGCGATTACTGCTTATCACAGCGCGATCGCGCTCAATCCTGAATCAGCAGTGATTCATAAAGAGTTGGGAATTGCTCTCGAACATCAGGAAAGATGGGAAGAAGCAATTGCAAGTTATCGCCAAGCGATCACCCTCGAACCGAATGATCTCGCATCCGCTCAGCAGTTACTTAACTTATTGGAAAAACGGCAAGATTGGCAAGAGTTAGAGGCGGTTTGTCGGCAAGGCATTGAGCAGCATCCCAAAATTGCAAGATTCCATCATTTGTTGGGAGATGCCCTGTTAAAGTTAGAGCGGTGGGAAGAAGCTGCTGAAGCCTATCACAGCGCAATTTCACGAGATGCTAATTTTTCTTGGTCTTATAATAACTTGGGAGATGCCTTGTTAAAGTTAGAGCGGTGGGAAGACGCTGCTGAGGCTTATCGCAACGCGATCGCGCTTAAAGATGATTTTGTGTGGTCTTACTATAATTTAGGTCGGGCTGCATTGGCAATGGAACGCTGGGAAGAAGCCCTAAAGGTATTACAACAAGCGGTTCAATTAAACCAAGAGCTACCCGCAGTTGAGGAATTGCTTGGGGATACTTTGCGGATGAGAGCAAAAGCAGATCTGAAAAAGGCAGTTGATTATTATCGCAGCGCGATCACGAAAAATCCAGATTATGAGAAGCTATATCACAAGGCTTTAGATGCTAAGCCCGATGATGCTGATCTCTACCTACAGTTAGCGAATGTCTTATCTCGTCAGGGTCGAGAAGACGGCGCGATCGCGTTTTATCAAATTGCCTTACAGTTTGATCCTGAGAACGCAGAAGCGAGTTATCAGTTAGGTCAAAGCTACCAAAAAAAAATGACTTAGAACGTGCTATAACTCAATATCGTCAAGCCATTGACCAGCAAGGACATTTAAAAAGTTATATTGCTTTGGGCAAACTCTATCATGATCGGGGTCAATTAGAAAACGCAATCAACTGTTATCAACAAGTGATTAATCATCAACCTGAATCCCATCTTTGGATTTATCGGCGCCTTGGACAAGCCATTCATGAGCGCGATCGAAAACAATCAAAAAGTTTGTGTTAGAGCACGAAAAACTGCTTGTTGCCATTGCAATTGATTAACAAGCGTTTTAGTATCTAATTGTTCACTATATTGATGTTTTTCTGTAGCAAAACTTTCGATCCAGTGCAAAATTATTTCTGTAGGAGTGTCAGCCGTATATTGTAAAGATACTTCTAAATATTTTGCCATTTCTTGAGGATGACCATTGTCATATAGAGATCCAGCCATCCAAACTAAGCTATAAAACAAAATATCGTCTTTACAGCGACAGATCTCATCCGGTAAATCAGAACGTTGGAAAAACTTTTCTAATACTTGCTTTTGTACTGCTAAAACTTGAGGTCGTTTACTGATTTTTTTACTACTCTTGTGCTGGCGATAGCATAAAGTGGGTTGATATACCCACCCTGCTTGACAACCCGCTACAGCTAAACGAAATACCAAATCCTTATCTTCTGCATAACGAAGTGAAGTATCAAAACCGCCCACCTTTTCCAACCACTCCCGACGAAATAACATCGGACCTGGAAGAACCGGTTTCCATTTCAACCACGTTTCCAGATCCAGTTGAGGAGCATTCAACCAAGGCTCAACGGTTGTGATTTGTTTTCCTTGTTCGTTGACTAGAAGCCATCCGCTATGAGCTAACCCCAGAGAAGGATTACTATTAAGAAAATTGACTTGGGTTTCAAGTTTCTGGGGAAGGTAGAAGTCATCAGCATCAAGAAACGCAATCAATTCTCCGTTCGCTAACTTAAGACCATGGTTGCGGGTCGCAGCAACTCCCTGATTAGATTGTTGTTCATACCGCAATTGGTGTAAATAAGGTTCAATGATTTGAGCAGTATCGTCAGTGGAACCATCATCAACAACAATCAGTTCCCATTCCGGATAGGTTTGTTTGAAAACGCTCTCAATGGCTTGAGATAAATAACGCCCATAATTATAGGTAGCAATAATAATACTGACTTTAGGCATAGTGCCTCAAGGTTGGGTTTCAAAAGTTTCTGCAATGATGGTCTGCCATCGGTTCATTTCTTGGGATAAATCCAAGTTAGG
>JAVLCL010000088.1:0-9561 GCA_031580825.1 Halothece sp. Uz-M2-17 | reverse complement strand
TCATGTTTCCTGTGGGTTCAGCAACCGGTAAACCGGCTCCAATGGCAGCAGCGACGGGTTCATCAATTAAATATACATCTCTTGCCCCTGCTTGTAAGGCTGCTTCCATCACGGCTCGTCGTTCGACACCGGTCACCCCTGAGGGAATGCCAATGACAATCCGCGGGGAAACTAAGGCTCTTCCCCCATGGACTCGTTGAATAAAATGTTTTAGCATCAGTTCGGCATTATCAAAATCAGCGATAACCCCATCCCGTAAGGGACGTAGGGCAACCACATTGCCTGGGGTTCGCCCTAACATTTGTTTTGCATCTTCCCCGACTGCAAGGGCTTCTTTACTTTCTTGATCCATCGCCACCACTGATGGCTCTTGTAGCACAATACCTTTACCTGAAACATAAACTAAGGTGTTTGCTGTTCCGAGGTCAATTCCCATATCCCGTGAAAGGGATAACCGACTCCAAAAGCTCACTCGTTTCTTTGCCCCCAAAGTGCCGTTGATCTTGCTATTTTTTTAGAACTGTACGCTCTAATTGATGTGGATTTTATTATTTTTGCCCCGTTACGTCTAGTGGGAAAACCCTAGTTTTTAGAATAAAGATCGATCCAAGGTTAAACTAAGAAGAGATTTTGAGTTATTTGTTGAAATATTTTTGAGAGGAGCAAGTTATGAATCTGAATGTTGTTCACCTTGTCGGTCGCGCTGGGGTTGATCCAGAAGTCAAATATTTTGAAAGTGGGACGGTTTTATGTAAGTTTCCGATCGCGGTGGATCGACGTAGTAAAAGGGATGATAAACCGGACTGGTTTGAATTAGAAATGTGGGGTCGCACTGCTGAAGTTGCCTCAGAATATGTCCGTAAAGGAAAACAAGTGGGTATTCAAGGCAAATTAAAAATTGATACTTGGCAAGATCAAAATGGCAATAATCGTTCTCGCCCAATCATTCGTGTGGATCGTTTAGAATTACTCGGTGGTAAAGGGGATCAAGGGGGATCAGGATTGAATTATACACCAGATGAGTTTTAAGTTATTCCCCTAGGAATTTGGCGAGTTTTCCATAAGCCTGTAGTCTAGAACTTGTAGCATTAAAAATTAAGAAATTATGATGAGTCGTTTTCGTCAAGCAGTCGAAGCGAATGAATTTTTAGTCACGGCTGAGGTTACTCCCCCCAAGGGTGGGAACCCAGAGCGGATGCTACGGGTTGCCCAAGCCTTAAAAGGGCGCGTTCATGCAGTTAATATTACTGATGGCAGTCGCGCCGTTTTGAGGATGTCCTCTCTGGCTGCATCACTGATTCTTTTGAAGCATGATATTGAACCGGTTTGTCAAGTTGCTTGTCGCGATCGCAACTTAATTGGCATCCAAGGTGATTTAATGGGAGCACACGCCCTAGGTATTCGTAATATTCTTGCCCTGACTGGTGATCCAGTGAAGGCGGGAGACCACCCCAAAGCCAAAGCTGTCTTTAACTTAGAGTCGGTTCGCTTATTGAAGTTAATTAACAAGCTCAATGAGGGAACAGACTTTAATGATAAACCTCTCCCCGATGGTGAATTAGATTTATTTGCCGGTGCTGCGGTTGATCCCCAATCCGATAGTTGGTCAGGTTTACAAAAACGCTTTGAGCGTAAGGTGCAAGCGGGAGCACAATTTTTCCAAAGTCAGATGTTGACAGACTTTGATCGCTTAGAGACGTTTATGAATGAAGTGGCTTCTCCTGCGAAAAAACCGATCCTTGCTGGTATTTTCTTATTTAAGTCGGCAAAAAATGCTCGTTTTATTCAGAAATATGTGCCTGGGGTTCATGTGCCTGAGGAAATTATCCAACGTTTAGATCGCGCCCAAGATCCCTTACAAGAAGGAATTAAAATTGCTGCTGAGCACGTACAGAGAGCACGAGAACTCTGTCATGGGGTTCATATGATGGCAATTAAGAAAGAAGAAGTTGTTCCTGAAATTCTTGATTTAGCTGGAGTCAAGCCAGTAGAAGGGGTTAAACTCCCGACAACAGCACAAGTCCGCTAGAGCAGATTTTGCTTAAGACTAGAATGATTGAATATGGTGTCACTGAATCTGTTGATTTCAGAAAGGTGACACTATTTTTTTCTTCAGCGCGATCGCGCACTTTTTGATTATTTCTGTTCTACTTGCAAACGTCGGAGCATCCAGTCAAAACGTGCCCCACCGAGGGTGAGGTTATCGATCGCGTCCAAATCGGCTTCATCTTCATAAGTAATCCCAGCAGCTAGGGATTGACCAGACTTGTAAGACCGTTTACCATAGCTGATGCGGTTAATGAGTCCTGTCAACCGTTCTGACAGTAACAGGGCTAAAATCCGATAAAAGCGAGCACTCATCGCCGGCTTTTGTTGCAGTTCCAAGAAGAGGGTTTGCCGAGGAATCGCAAGGACAAGGGAATCTTCAGTTGAGCTTACTGTAAATTTAGAGAGTCGAGAATCTAACAGGCTAGTTTCTCCGATAATTTCTCCTTTGGAAACCCGAGCAATTTCTCGCCCTAGTGGTTTTTCTGCTTCGGTATCTGAGGTCATTAACTTCGTAAACACTTTGTTGAGAGCAGTAGATTTTCTTTCTGCCACTGAGATGGAAAAGACCCCTTGCAAGATAATATAAAGGGTATCGGTGGCTCGTCCCCCTTGAATTAACACTGTTTCTGCAGAGACTGTTTCCACCGTTCCCTGTTCAATCATCCAATCGACATCGCTGTCATACAATTCACCAAATATCAATGGGGTTTCTTCGATGGGAGACATTTGAATCCCTTTGCGATTAATATACTGGTCTAAAAGGGACTCATACCGAGTCAGTAACAGCAGCGCGATCGCGCGGTAAAATCGAGAGGCTACTGGTGGGGATTTTTTCAGGTGATGGTGGAGTGATTGACCCGAAACAGCAATCACACTCACCTCTGTTTCAGTTTGGATGGTGATCGGAGACGGAACATCTCGTAACATTGCCCCTTCTCCGGCAATATCTCCTTCCCCTAATGAAAATAATTCTTGCTCTAATTCCGGCTCACTTGATAGTGCAGAATAGGCTCGCCCTAAAACACTTTCAGGATTATTGGCAACCACGGCATTGAGATTACCTTGCAAAATAATGTATAATTTGCCTGAGTGTTTTTGCTGTTGAATTAGCCTTGTTCCGGGGGATAAGTCCTGTTTTTCCCCGATGGAGACGAGCCACTCTAAATCTTCTTCCGTTAGCTCTTCCAACAATATATCTGTCATGTGCTTTAACTCTTTGCTGAATGTCTAATTAGGGAAATTGACGCTCCCTTCCCTTCGGGCTAGCCTGCCATTTAACCCGCTTTAAAATTAGATGTTTGCCGTTATTCCTCAATAATACGATCCGCAACTCCTTCTGGATACCCCCAAATTACGGTTTCATGATCATAAAGTGCCATGCCTGGTTTTGCTCCTTTGGGTTTATAGACGTACTTGGGTTTAGTATAAATCACAGGTACTTGCTGACTTGCTCTTGCCCGAGAGTAATACGCTGCGACATTGGCAACAAATTGTAAATCTTTCTTATCAGGAACTGCCCCAGGTGGCAATCGCAATAAAACATGACTGCCCGGAATTTCTTGGCAATGAAACCATAAATCATAATCAACCGCCGTGCGAAACGTGAGTTGATCATTTTGTCGATTGTTGCGTCCGACTAAAACTTGGTAACCATTAGGAGTTTGATAAGTGATGGGTTTTGCATCTTCCGTGCTTGCCCGTTCTCGTTGCGGAATAATATATCCTTGTTCAACTAATTCCTCTTGAATTTCTTTGAGAATTTGTAAATCTTCTTCGGTTTGATACCCTTCTAAATGTTGTAGTGCTGCTTCTACCTGTTGCAGATACTTAATCTCACGATTGGTTTCTCGTAAGAGAGGTTCAACCGCTTGGCGGGCGCGTTTCAGTTTTTGATGGCGTTTATAGTAGGCTTGGGCATTTTGAACTGCATTTTTTTCTGGGTTAAGAGGAATCTGAATTAACTGACCGGTTTCAAAATCCGGTAATTCCATGGCGGTTTGTCCGGGTTCCCATTGATAGGAATATGCCATCAGTAAATCCCCTCGTTCCCGTTCCATTTCTGCATCATTAGATTGTTGCAGGCGTTCTTGAAACGTTTGTTGTTTCTGAACTTGTTTTTTAATCAGGCTGCTCAGTTTTTGTCGCAGTTGATGATGGAGTTGTTTGAAAGTCTGTTGATTCAGTTGTTGACTATAGTAAGTTTTGAGGAGATCTTGGACTGACGAAACCGACTCAATCATTCCCCAACCCAAAACGGTAAACCCATTTTCTGTCCATCCCGGTTGGAATTGTTCTGTTTCGAGAATGTTTAACCATTCTTGCCACACTTGAAACAAGGTTTGCCAATTTTCTGCAGTGAGCGTGTCTGTCGTTTGTTGGGGGTTTAAACCGGCTCGTTGAATCATGGCGGTGACCAGATTTGGTCCTAACCCGCGATAGGGTTTGAGGAGTTGTCGTTTTAATTCCCCTGGGATCAGGCTGACTTTTTCTTGCCAACTTGCTTGAGATTCTTCAAGACTGGGAATATCACCAGTTAGGGCGGGGGGAGGATCATAAAGTTGTCCGGTTTGAATCGGTCGTAAACTCGACTTTTCTGGACTCACTTGATGGGCTGCGGTGATAATTTGTTGTTTGGCATCTGTGAGAATGACATTGCTATATTTCCCCATGATTTCGGCGTAAAGATGCCATAAGGGATCATCTCCCGGGCGAGGGGCAAACTGAAAGTCAACCACCCGTTCCCATGGATCAATGAGAGGAATGCCAGTGAGGGCTAACCCTTGCAGTTGATGGCGAAGTTGGTCGCTAAACGTAAACGTATCGGGGGTGCGGGGTGGAGGATCAGCAATGCACAGTCTTGCTGCTTGGGGATGCCAAGAAAGCGTTAACCAATCTCGTCCTTTCAGGGTGCGTAAGGCTAAGGCAATGCTCGCGCGATCGCGCTGATACACTTGTTCCAAACGAGCCGGTAGCCAAACACTTCGTAATTCTGCACAAACGGCTCGGAGAGTGGTTAAATCAACAGGCTGCATAAGTCTTTGTCTCGTGGAATGCTCTCACCACGAGCTTATTAATCATAGCGGGAGATGGGGTGAGAAAGTCGAAACCGGACAATCTACAGTTTTTTTACCAACCGACTATTATACCGCTGTTTTATACAAAAGACAACCTATAAACTTCATATAAAATTCATACCATTCGTGACGGTCAAACTAAATTCAATGATCAAAAATTCATAAAACTAATAACTTTTGCTTTTCAAGGTAAAAAAAGTGGATTTTATTAATTTAATAGTGTTAAATTGCTGGATACAAATCGGGACAACAATTGATTTTTTTATTATCAGTTATTCCTGAAAAGATCCAGTTATGGCTGGTCAGGAAATTGTGATCATGCATAGCCAAGAAGTTATTAACTTAGTGAATATTGCTCTAAAAAACAGCAACCGTCCTCTTCTCAGCGCGATCGAGCGTCAGATTTTATCTGATACTTGGAAAGGAGTGACCTATGAAAAAACCGCTTCTAAACTGGATTATAGCTCTCACTATATTCGCTATATTGCTTCTCAACTCTGGAAAGATCTGTCCGCTCTTTTTCAGCAAACAGTCAATAAAAGAACAGTTCACTCTGTTATATATCACTGTCAGTTAGCGTCTTACGCTCCGCCTTTCTATTCCAGCGAAGACATTATTTTACCTCACTATTATCAACCTTATCTTTATGAAGCTCACTTAAGTGAAGCCATTATTCAAAATTATTACCAAGTCATTGGTATTTTTGGTATGGTGGGGACAGGAAAATCAACTCTAGCAAAAGGGTTAACCCAACAGGTCAGTCGCGATTTTGAAACTGTTGTTTGGCATTCTTTTCGAGAGAAAAAACTATCTTTTCAAGATTGGTTTGATCACGTGATGTTCGCTTTAAAGGGAGAAGTTCCTGAGGCGGTGTCAATGACAGTTCCGGAGAAAATTAATGAGTTAATGGAAGTTTTAAAGCAAAAGCGTTGTTTATTCGTTCTCGATCAATTAGAACAGTTATTTTCGCTAAAAGCACAAGCGGGACAATATTGTCATCAATATCAAGGCTATCGAGAGCTTTTCAAACGCCTAGTGAGAGAAAAGCATCAGAGTTATTTGATTTTTACATCGAGAGATTATCCAGAAGATTATAGTAACAAACTGAAAAAAGAACCTTTATTTCATTCGATTATCTTAAGTGGATTGCAAGGAGAACAAATTTATCAGATTCTGAATCAATTGGGATTAGAAGATAAGTACGGATCCAGTCAAAAATTAAACAGTATATATAATGGAAATCCTTGGGCGTTAACGAAGGCTATTTTTTATATTAAAGAACATTACTCTGGAAGTCTGCAGGCTTTCCTAGAGACAGAAAAGTTTATGTTTGATGCAATTGCCAAAGGTTTCAATCAAGAATTGAAACGGTTATCTAATCTGGAAAAACAAATTATCTTAGTTTTAGCGAAACAATATAATCCTTTCCCCAAACAATCTTTCTCTTATCTCGACACGAAATTATCGAAATCTCAGATTGATGATGCGTTACACTCTTTATCTGCGCGATCGCTGCTGAAAATGGATTCTGGGTTTGCAATCCTTTCACCCTTATTCCAAGCCTATCTCAACACCTTGAAATCAGATAAAACTGGTAAAATCAAAGAACTTGCCCATACGCTCTGAATGCTATGCTAGTTCCGATTACACGCGAAAAATTTGAGCAACTAATTCCTTTTACCGCTACCATTGAACAATATCGTTATTATGCCGGTGATTGGCCAGATTTCCTGCGCAAGCTATTAATTTCCTTTGTGGGTGTCGTGATAATTTGGCTTTTGGGAGAAATCACCAATAGTTCTGGGGCGACAATCTCTTTATTTTGCGTGATTGCAGGACTTTACTGGTTATGGTCTCCAGTTTATTGGGCGACGCGACGCAATAGCACTTATCGCCGGTTTCCTTACAGTGGCTTTTGGCGCGGACAAGTGCTAGAAGTGTTTGTGAGTGAAGAATTAATGAGTACAGAAGAAAGCGTCGATGAAAAAGGGGATTTGATTATTATTGAAAACCGAGAACGGCGGATTAATGTATCAGTAGGAGACAAAACCGGTTTTGAAGTGCAAATTCAAGCCCCTCTGCGTCGTCTGCACCGTAATATTAAAATCGGTCAAGTTGTGGAGTTATTAGTGTTATCAAAAGATCCGGATCTTGCTCGAATTAGTAAAATTAGTGATGCTTATCTGCCTCAACTTGACCTTTGGGTCAGCAATTATCCGGTAGTGAGACGAGATGTATTTGTAGAGGTCAGTCAGGAACTGCGGAGAAGCAACAGAAGCGCAAAAGCCCGTGCTTCTCGTCAGTCTTACGCCCGTTATTAAAATATTTCTGCTTTAAGCGGTTGCTGGTTCGTCCTCTGGTGCAGCAGTAGTGGTCTCTTCTGGTTCCACTTCAGTCGCTGTCGTTTCGGGTGCAGGTTCAGTTTGTGGGGTGACAGTGGGCGTTGAGGGAATTTCTGCAGCAGACTCTGGAAGTTCATCAGCCGTTAGGGTCAGGAAACGAATCACATTTTCACTGAGTCGCATTTGCCGTTGTAATTGCGAAATCACCTGACCATCAATTTGATAGTTCATTTGCACATAAATCCCATCCTGATGCTTACCAATGTTATAAGCCAGTCGTTTCTTACCATGATTCCGGATGGTTAAATGTTCTACATTCCGTTCTTGCAGAAACGCTTCATATTTTTTCGTTTCTTGAGTCACCTGATCTTCACTGAGATCAGGACGAATGATATACATGGTTTCGTATTTATTAGACATAAATAATGCTCCTTTTGGTCTATGTGGCTTGCCTTGATCAACAAGCAAGGATCTTTTATCCTACCACAGCCGACAGAAAAAACATAAGGAGCGAACAACCGAGTAACATTGTTTGCTCCTACGGTGTATTTCACCTTAAATCATCTGTTCTGTTTAGGTTCTAACGCCATTTGGGTTAAAATTCAGCATTTTCTGGCGTGCGAGGGAATGGAATCACATCCCGAATATTTTTCATCCCCGTCATAAACTGAATTAAACGCTCAAAGCCCAAACCAAAGCCAGCATGAGGGACTGTACCATAGCGTCTGAGGTCAAGATACCACCACAACTGTTCTGGTTCCATCCCTGCTTCTTTAATCCGTTTCTCTAAGACATCAAATCGTTCTTCTCGTTGCGACCCCCCAATAATTTCGCCAATTTTTGGGGCTAACACATCCATTGCACCCACTGTTTTTTCATCATCATTGAGGCGCATATAAAAGGCTTTAATACTGCTGGGGTAATCGGTAACAATAACTGGTTTTTGGAAATAGTCTTCACATAAATACCGCTCATGTTCTGACTGTAAATCAACGCCCCATTCCACCGGATAGTCAAATTTTTTGTCTGCTTTTTCTAACAGCGCGATCGCGCGAGTATAAGTAATCCGTTCAAACCCTTCCTCAATAATATGTTCAGCAGTTGCTAAAACCGAATCATCAATCCGTTGATTAAAAAATTCCATATCTTCCGGACACTGGTCTAACACCGCCTTAAAAATATGCTTAAGAAACGCCTCAGCCAGATCCATATCCCCTTGCAAATCACAAAACGCCATTTCCGGTTCAATCATCCAAAACTCCGCTAAATGGCGCGAAGTATTCGAGTTTTCCGCCCGAAACGTTGGACCAAAGGTATAAACCCGATCAAAGGTTAACGCCATCGCCTCAGCTTCTAACTGTCCACTCACAGTAAGATAGGCTTTTCGTCCAAAGAAATCTTGATTGTAATCAACAGTCCCGTTTTCTTTGGAAAGATTATTTAAATCCAAACTGGTGACATTAAATAACTCACCCGCCCCCTCACAATCATTCGTCGTAATAATTGGCGTATGAACCCATAAAAAGCCTTGCTGTTGAAAAAATTGATGCACTGCATTAGCACAGGCATTTCGTACTCGCATCACAGCCCCGAGCGTATTGGTTCGCGTCCGAATATGTCCTAAGCTGCGGAGAAACTCAAACGAATGACGCTTTTTCTGTAAAGGATAGGTTTCGGGATCCGCCTCCCCATAAACCGTGACCGCATCGGCTTGTAACTCAATGCGCTGTCCTTTGCCAGGAGATTCAGCTAAAACGCCACTAATCTCCACAGAAGCCCCTGTATTCACTTGACTGAGAATTTGCTCATAATTTTCCAACTTCGGCTCTAAGATCACTTGTAGGTTCGCTAATGCGGAGCCATCATTCACCTCAATAAACGCAAACTTTTTTGATTCTCGTTTTGTCCGCACCCAGCCTTGAACCGTCACGGTTTCTTCAGGTTGTCCATTGCGGAATAAGTCGATAATGCGACGTTTTGACATAACCTTGTTTTCTTGTTCCTCTCCTTATTCATAATACGGTAAACCGAATTGCCTGCTTTGTTCCGATTTCGTTAAGATCGAAGCGTTAATCAAGATACCGTATTTAAAAATT
>JAVLCL010000087.1:0-9642 GCA_031580825.1 Halothece sp. Uz-M2-17 | reverse complement strand
ATGGAGTGGAGATGAGCTTAGGACGCAGTTGGGCAATTAGTATGGGCATTTTAGCCTGTATGGCATTTGGGGTTTATGAGTTAGGACGGCAATCACAACAGGAATAACAACCGTTCTTTTAATTTCCTCACTAATAATGACCGGTGCAATGTCACTTTCTTTTGGGCATTGTACTGCTTGCTGTAGCGTTTAAAATCTTGTTTTGTATCATCGGCGCGATCGCGCTGAATAATCGAATCATTCTGTAACCTGTCTCCACAAAAGATTTCCGCTTCCCCATTAAATATTAATTGATCAACAATATTTTTATATCACAAGAATAAGTCATTTTTTAGAAAAAACAAAAAGTGACTATAATCGCAATAAACCTTTGCTGCAAGTTTTGAGCTCAAAAACTTGGTTATAACTACGATTCATTTTTACTTGATTGACAACCTTGCATTGTAATAAGAATCAGTATAATAACTGAATTTAAATTAGGTATAATTTGAACTAGAGATAACTTTTTAAAAATCTTATTTATTATTGTTGATTAGCCAAAAAATTAACCATGCAGAAACTTTACTTAAAACTTTTAAATTCTTCTTACTTCAGTAAAAAAAAATATGCTGAAGCGAACCAAGGGTTTGTTTTGCCGATGATTATTGCCCTGGGGTTAATTATGACTGTCGTGGGGCTGACCATTGTTGCTCGCTCTAGTGATAATAAGGCAACTGCAGTTTCAAAAAAACAAAGTGCTCAATCCTTAGCCGTTGCAGAAACAGGGGTAACCGAGTTAATGCAATTTATCAATACAGTGCGACCCCTAGCCGATAATGATCTCTCGGAATGGTCTGTGGAATATGAAGCGATACGAGCAACCTGTGCTGATTCATTTACGAACTCAACTGCCCAAAATTATGCCGATGCTTCAACTTGGATTACAACCAATAATGGTAAAGATCGATTCCGAGTTTTAGACTATGACTACACAGCAGATGATCCCACAAATATTAATAGTCCAGGGGTTGGTGTATTAACCATTGAAGGTGAGGCAAACTTTAATCAAAATACTTCCACCAGTGCTGTAGAAGTCAATATTCCTGTTAGCCCTAGAACCCAAGGAACCCCAGGATTATTTGTAACCCAAGCCAATTTGTCCAACAACCAAATTGATGGTGATTTACTCTTATACGATTGTGACTTCTCTGGATCTAATATTGACCTGAGTAATATTAATGGAGAAGCAACAGCCAATCCCTTTGCGAAGTTTCCCCCATTACCCGAACCTCCTAGCGATAGTACAAAAGTCAATGACTTAAATAATGGTATTGGATCTTCTCTTTTTAGTGGAGGGGTTAGTACAGTTACATTACCCCGTTCGGGCGACGTTCAAGCAGATGATGGGGTCTATCATTACGTTCTGGGAACAACGGGTGCTAATTCTATTGACTTAAAAGGAGGAGGAAAAACCCTGATCATTGATCCCTCTAAGAAAGTAACCTTTTATATGGAAGGAAATGTCCAAATGAAAGGAAACGCCAAACTCATTCATGATTGTACCGGCGTTACAGGGTGTAAACCCACTGACTTCCAAATTTATGGCAGTGATGGCTCTTCTGATACCTATGGTACGGGAACCGAAACCACAGCAATTTGTTTAAGTGGAGGATCTACTGTCGATGCGTTTATATTAGCTCCTAATGCCAATGTTGCTGTGAATGGCGGTGGCAATAACACGGCTTCTGATGGCACCAATGATGAAAGCGGTGAGGGCATTACCGGAAGTGTTTGGGCAAACTCTTGGAATGATGACCCTAACGCAAATAATTGCGGTTCTAATGCGGGTAAAACCCTTGTGACTCAAAATGCCGACTGGAATGAACTACCTATTGCTGCACCCAGGCAAATTGCACCCGCCAGTAACTGGAAGCGTCAAAGTGCAAATTAATCTCCTGAGAGAATATAGGAAAGGTTCATTTCCAAAATTCCGTAAGATTAGTCAAGGGAATTTAACTTTTTTATTTTTATTAAAAATTGTTTTTTAAACTACAACTTAAAGTCTGATTTTATTCTGGGCAAGGTTGTGACTTTAAGCAGAGAGTGGGTAAACTAGAAACAAATAGATCAGTTATATAAATTACTCATAGGTTCAGGAATCATGGCACGCTCTAATCAGTATTTTCACGCTCCTTTGTTATTAAAATTACTTCAATATCGTTCCCCAAAAACTGTCATCAACCAAGGTTTTGTTTTACCTATGACTCTTGGTTTAGGATTAATTATGACAATCGTTGGTTTAACCATGATTGCTCGCTCTAGTGATAACAAAAAAATAGCGGTGATTGATCAAGATACCGCTCAATCGCTTAGTATTACTGAAGTTGGTATCACCCGTATTCAGGAACTGTTTTTAAGAGTACCCGGTTTAGCAAAAAAAGATCAATCTGAATGGGAAGATTACGCAAATAATGTCGTTGATCCTGTTAGTGACCAGTGTGATGATGAACTAGATGATTTAGTCCAAGATATTAAAGACATTGCTAATGGTTGGGTTAACTTAGGTAATAAAGGTTTATTTAGAATCAAAAGTTACACTTATGATAATGTTAATCAGATCGGTAATTTAAATATTGATGGGACAACCGAAACGGTAGTCGCTAATGTAACCACCTCTTCTAAAGCTATCTCTTCTGTAAATATCAATATTCCTGTTAATAGCGGAACAAGCGGTATAGAAAATGTAGGGCTTTGGGTTAAACAATTTGATGATGGATCGAATGAATCCATTGGAGAAACTAACCAGAAAGTTGATGCTAATGTCTTATCACAAACTTGTGATGTCGAATCGGATGAATTTGACTCATCTAAGAACTTTCCTAGCGGAACGAACTGGAGTGCAAAAGCTAATCCTTTACAGAAGTTTCCTGATCTTCCTCCATTACCCAGTGATGTTATTGATTTAACTAGCAGTGGTGGATTTGAAACTTCCAGCAATTCAAATACAAATAGCGAAGACAATATGATTGGTAATCTCATTGCCAATACTCAGAGTAATCTTACGCAAAAAATGAGTAACCTTATTGCTAGCAATCAAAGTAACTTGATTGGGAGTGTGATTGCTAATAACCAAACTAACCTGATCGGAAACTTCATTGCTAGTGGTTCAAATAATTTGATGGGAAGTCTCATAGCTCAAAGTCAAGGTAACGGTCCAGATAAAGATGAAGATAAAGGTAAAGGTAAAGGTAAAGGTAAAAGCGGTCTTGAATTACCAAGACAAGAAGATATAGATAACTCTCCCTCCGGTAAAACAGACTTTTCTTATTTAGTTCCCTCTCTGGGACTTACCGGAAATCAAGAAATTGATGTTAAAGATGGGTACACAGTTAAAATATTTGTACAGGGCAACATTGAATTAAGAGGAAATCCTGGAATTGATACTAAACCCAATTCCCTTCAAATTTATGGCAGTGATGGTAGCTCAAAATACGATGGATCGAGTCCTAGCACTAATACTGGAACACAAGAAGTAAGATTAAGAGGAAATGCCAATATCAATGCTTTTATATTTGCACCCAATGCAACTGCTGGTGTAAAAGGTGGTGGAGGTAGCGGTGGTTTCTATGGTGCAATGTGGGTTAATAATTGGGCGGGTCCTCCCTTTGGATCTTCTTCCAATAAAATTGTTATTGATCCTCCTAATAATATGGACTGGAGTTTACTTCCTACGGAAATCACAAATGCTGATCTCCCAGGTCAATCAATTGCACCTTCCACTTTATGGCAAAGACAAAAAGCTACTAAATAATGGCAAAGCATCATCTGGTTACAAAAATGTCTCTACTCAAAAAAGAAGACATCAGTGGTAATGGTTTTACATTGCTTGAAGTTCTAATTGGTATTGTTATTATCACCACCTTTACCTTAACAGCACTTCAAGCCTTAGTCCTTTCTACTTTCTTTAAAGTTCAAGCGGAACAGGAGTCTGGCGCAACCAACTGGATTCAAGAACGAATTGAAGAAGCTAAATTTATAGCATCACGAGATCTCTCTGGAGATAGTGATCCTGAAACTGCTGACTCAAGTTTGTGCACAGCTTCAAATGCAAGTAGTGGTTATGGTGCTGCCTTAGAATCCGCCTTAGCGTCTGTAGGAAGTACAACTTATACTATTAATTCCACAGATTTCTTAGTTGTTGATGACGCTGATAGTGCGGGCAAAGATATTGCCGGACAAAATATTTGGTTATTACGTCATACTAACCCGAAAGATGAAGAACCCTACAATGTCTTAGAACTTCAATATGTCGCGGTTTTAGAAAATAGCAATGGTAATCCGAGTACAAATACAGATGACATTGTTGCTGAACTTTACACGGAGGTGATTCCCGATGAAGCATTTTACTGTAATTAAACAACAGCTGAATAACGGGTTTACACTCATGGAAGTCTTGATTGTCATCTTTATTGCTGGAATTTTGGCTGCGACTGCTTCTCCAAGTCTTTTAGGTTGGTATCGACGGACGCAACTTGATAACGCAATGACAGATGTCAGGGGAGTATTACAAGGTGCACAACAAGAAGCAATGCGTCGTAGTGATACTTGTTCAGTCACGTTCAACACAGGAACTGATCCAATAACCGTTAGCTCTTGTCTTTCTAACATCAATTTGCCTGATCCAGTGAACCTATCCTTATCAAGTGGCTCAACCATTAAGTTTGGATTTCGAGGCAATACCAATAATAACAACACACTTCATTTTTCCACTGAAGCGGTGAATGAAGATAAATGTCTCGCGATATCAATGCCATTGGGGATTATCCGAGAAGGAATTTATGATACTAGCGATGAAGAATGTCAAAAGCCATGAACCCAAAAATTGTACGAACAATTATTCGCAATCTATCTCAAAACTCATCTGGTTTTACTTTAACAGAATTATTAGCAGCGATCGCGATTACTGGAATTTTAGTTGCTGGTTCGAGTGTTGGCTTAAACGTGATCCTACAAGAGAATGCCGAAAACGAAGAAGAAATCTTGCAACGACAAAATGCCAACCGAGCCTTAGATTTTATTGCAGAAGAAATTAAATCGGCCCAGGAAATATCAAATAATCCAAGTACGGTATCCCCATCTAACTTTGGATTACCCAGTAATACCAGTGGCGGACAAAAGATCCTTGCTCTAAGCATTCCTGATTTTGTTGATCCTGTCATCTATACTATTGCTCAACCGGATAGTAGTATCGTGTGGCAAGGACCGAGAGTTATTTATCGCTGGGGTCCAAATTTAAATGCTGATGGAACTTATTCAGATGAAGGTAATAGCTCAGGTTGGCAAAACCGACCATTAATTGATTTTGTGACTGATCAAACAGATAGTAATTTACCCTCTTACTGTAGTGAATCTGGAGTGACACAAGTTCCAAGCTCTAGTCCAGCAGGCTTCTATATTTGTGTCGAAGATGATTCTGATCCGAGCACTCCGAGTCGAGTAGCTGAAGTCGTGATACGGGGAGAAAGCGATAGTAATGTTGAAGTCAGTATGAAAGCCTTTGCCAGAAGCAACCCATAGCCACAGGCTCCTATCAGCACTCCCAAAAAAATAGATGTACACTCATGGAGAATAGGGGACTCGAACCCCTGACCTCTGCGGTGCGATCGCAGCACTCTACCAACTGAGCTAATTCCCCGTTCAACCTCTGATCTTAACATTGGCAAGGGCTTGTTTGACTCGTTCCAGTTCTAATTCTTGCAGATAATCTACTGTCCAGTTGGCTTGTCGTTGCAACATATGAAAGGGATAGGTATTCGCCACGCCAACTACCTCCATTTGGGCGCGTTTTGCTGCTTGGATACCACTGGGCGTATCTTCAATGACAAGACATTGTTCTGGTTTTAAGTCTAAGTCAGAATACTGCTGGTTTAAGCGTTCCACAGCCGTTAAATAGCCTTCTGGGTCTGGTTTGCTTTTGCGAATATCATCACTGGTTAAGACGACGGCAAAGGCTTCTCTAATTTTAATGCGGTCTAAAACATATACCACATTTTCTCGACGCGCTCCTGTGACTAAGCCCAGGACTAAACCCGCCCCCCACAAGTCGCGAATAAAGACATCAACCCCTTGATAAATGGGAAGTTTGTCTTCTGCTTCTAGTAATTCTTGGTATTTCTGGGCTTTTCGGGTTAGCAGTCCGTCTAAATAGTCTTCAGTGACCACTCGCCCCCTCCGCTCTAAAATAGCAGCTAGACAAGCGCGATCGCTGCGTCCTAAACAAAGTTCATTATGTTCTTTTGCCTCAGGGCGTAAGTTTTCTCCTAATAAGATTTCTTCAATCAAGTTTTGATGAATTGATTCATCATTAATAATTACGCCGTTAAAATCGAATAATACTGCTTTTAAAGTCATATTTAGGTAGGGGCGGTTGCGGTTATATCATCTTCATTTTCTTCTATGATGACAGCAGATGGCTTAGAAACGGGTTGCGGTTTGTATCCGATATTCACTTGATGTAATCCCCAAACAAAATGGGTTTCACACGCAATAAATCCCGCATTCTCTAGCCATGTTTCGACATTGCCTTGGGCATACTCTTGAATGTAAGGTTCTTCAAAGATATTGGTTAACCAATCTGCATTTCTGAGTGTTTCTTGATTGCCATCGAGTAATAAAAATTGTCCACCCCCTTTGAGTAAGCGAAAGGCTTCTCGGAGAATCGCTTGACTAATGCTGACAGGGGTTTCATGGAATAAAAGGGAGGCAGTTACCAAATCAAAGGTTTCTGCTTGCAGTTGTGTATCTTCTGCTTTCCTGTGACACCATTGAATGGGAAGGTTTTGGGCTTTGTCTTCGGCAACTAATAGCATATACGGGGATAAGTCTAAACCGATGACTTCCGCGTTGGGAAAGGCTTGTTGCAGTAAAATTGTAGTGGAACCGGTGCCACATCCTAAATCTAAAATTCGTTGCGGTTGTCCTTGCACACAGTTCACTGCATCTTCTCGCACCCAAGTTTCATGAGGAGGGACAAAATAGCGGGTAATAGCATCGTAAGTAATCGCAGCATCCTTATTCAGATAACCATTCAGGACACCATGAAAATTTTGCGATTGGTAGTAATTCGGATATTCTAGGGTAGGGTTAGCAACGCGATCGCGCTCTTGTTCCCAATCAATTTTGTCAGCGAGTTCCTTCATCTGTTCCTGATCAAGGAAGTGACTCACAATCGGCTTTAAAAATTGTTCCCACAGGGTATCAGTCCGGACAGTCATGGCTTTTTCGGTTGGGAAGAGACATCATTATTAAGAAATTTTAACGTTAAATTACTGAAAATAAGACTTTAGATGCAACAACGGTCAACCAGCAAAACAGCAATTCTTTGTGGCTATTATGGTCAGGATAACATTGGTGATGAAGCTCTCCTGATGACGTTAATGCAGATGCTTCCCCCAAATATCCAACCGCTTGTTTTATCGGCAAACCCCCAAAAAACAAAAGAGACCCTTAAAGTTGCTGCCATTCCCAATCGGTCGGCGTTTCCGATTTTAGAAGCAATGCAAAAAGCCGATTATTTCATCTGGGGTGGGGGCAGTTTAATGCAAGATGTCACCAGTTTCCGCAGTCCTATTTATTATGGGGGATTAATGGCATTAGCCCAACAACGAGGTTTAAAAACGATTGCTTGGGCGCAAGGGGTGGGTCCGTTGAAATCTGCGTTTTCTCGCTGGTTAACACGGAAAACCTTAATCGGTTGTGATCAAATTAGTGTGCGCGATCGCGCTTCTGTCGAATTATTAAGCACTTGGGGCTTATCCCCCCTCATCGCACCGGATCCGGTTTGGGCGTTAGAAAGTGAGCCGTTTCCGGAATTATGGCAACTTCCTGCACCAAGAGTTGCGGTTACCTTACGCCAACATCCCCAACTGACTCGCGCTAAAATTCAAGCTCTAACCAACGCCCTGATTTCATTTCAGAAAGCAACCGATACCTGCATTTTACTGGTTCCCTTTCAACCGCAAGATCAATCCTTGGCTGAGGAGATTGCAAGCCAACTTCCCGATCCAAAAGCTGTCATTTGTGGGGAATCTCCCACCCGCTTAAAACGGATGTTTCGAGGGGTGGAAATGGCGATTGGGATGCGCTACCACAGTTTAATTATGGCAGCCTGCGAAGAATGCAAGTGTTTTGCCTTGAGTTATGACCCCAAAATTAGTCAACTGATGACGGAATTTGAGATTCCTGGATGGGAGCTCTCGAATATTCCTGATGACCCAAACATCATTACAAAAGCGTGGCTAGAGTGTTATGCCAATGGAGAAGGATTAACCCCTGATCAAATTCAATCCCAGCGCGATCGCGCCCTAATGCACCAAGATTTATTACTGAAATATTAATAAAAAAACCCACCCGAGTATGGGTGGGGAAGATCAAAGTAGTAACCTATTGTTAATTACTGTTGCATTTGCGGAACATATTGTTCTTTTTCAGGAATATCGGTATATTCAGAAAGAATTTGACGGAATTCATCGCCATCAATGGTTTCTTTCTCAATCAGTAAATCCACAAGGCGGTCAATGGCAACTCGATTATCGCGAATAATCCGACGGGCGTTGTCATGACATTGTTCGACAATTTCTCGAACTTGGGCATCAATGCGAGAGGCAATTTCTTCAGAATATTCAGAACGGTTCATTAAACCGCCACCAAGAAAGACCTCACTATTTTGACTTTCTAAGGACATCGGACCGAGATCCGACATTCCGAAGCGAGTGACCATCTGACGCGCCATCGCTGTCAGTTGTTGTAAGTCACCACCTGCACCAGAGGTTACTTCGGCATCGCCAAAGACTTCTTCTTCTGCTGCACGACCCCCTAAAGCACCGGTAATCCGAGCTTTAAGCTGCGATCGCGAAACAAGCGTTTGTTCTTCACTGGGGGTAAACCAAGTTAAGCCTTGGGCTTGTCCACGGGGAATTAAAGTCACTTTCTGCACAGGATCATGGTCTGGGACTAAGGTGCCAATAATGGCATGACCCACTTCATGGTAAGCAATCAACCGCTTGCTCTTACTATCCACTAACGGTGTACCTTCCATACCAGCGACAACGCGATCTACCGCATCATCAATTTCAGCTAGGGTAATGGCAGCTTTGCGACGACGCGCCGTTAAAATAGCTGCTTCGTTCAGTAAGTTGGCTAAATCAGCCCCAGTAAACCCAGGGGTACGACGCGCGATCGATTCTAAAGACACATCCGGATCTAACTTCTTATTCCGGGCGTGAACATTGAGAATTTCAATCCGTCCTTTCACATCCGGTGCATCAACCGTAACCTGACGATCAAAGCGTCCAGGACGTAACAATGCGGTATCAAGGACATCAGGGCGGTTGGTTGCAGCAATAATAATAATTCCTGTATTGCCTTCAAACCCATCCATTTCGGTGAGCAGCTGGTTTAGGGTTTGTTCCCGTTCATCATTACCACCACCGATACCAGCACCGCGCTGACGACCAACAGCATCAATTTCATCAATAAAGATCAGACAAGGGGCGTTTTCTTTTGCTTTCTTGAACAGGTCACGCACCCGAGATGCACCAACCCCAACAAACATTTCCACAAATTCCGAACCAGAAATGCTGAAGAAAGGAACACCGGCTTCAC
>JAVLCL010000086.1:3067-9649 GCA_031580825.1 Halothece sp. Uz-M2-17 | reverse complement strand
ACACAACATACGAGTTTCGCTCTTTAGATAAACGCATTCGGACAATCATAGATTGAATTTGAGCCTGATTACTATAATTTGGGCAACATAAGACTCAACTCAACTTCATTAAACTTAGCATCAAAGAAGTGATAATATGAGTAGTTCTAGTTCCTATCAAGTTTCCCTTTGGAAGCAAGTAAAAATTAAAGCATTTCCCATTATTTTGACAGCAATATTCCTGATTTGGACTCCATTTCTAATCGGAACAACCTTAAAAATTCAGCATTCTTGTAATCCTATGATCTCATTTGGAGATAAAGCACTTCCAGAAAAATGTCGAGAGGAAGAAACACAAGCTGAAGGTCGATCAATTTTAGGCAAAATCCGCTCAATCTTTAATTAAAAATTGTAACCATTCTTGAATAAACATCTAATTACCATGACATCAGACCCAAACAATAACGAAAATTATTATCTCTCTTCCCAATCTTCTGAAATTACACAAAAATCTGATTCTTCTTCGGAAACTACTGTTAGTGATATAAAGACAATTCATAATCAGTCCTCTCCTTTGTTTGGAATGGGTAGAACTATTATTATTACAGTGATTGGTTTGGCTACATTAGCAACCATCTTGATATTTGGTGGAAACTTTGAGGCTTGTATTTTTAGTAGTTGTCCTGATATTAGTGATGGCGGTATTGATCAGGGTTCCTCTGGACTTCAAAATTTACTAGCTGTAATCTTTGCTATTGGAAGCTATATACTAGGAATTACTTTAGGCTTAACAATAATTCCAGCTTTTCTTGTTTCTTTACTGATTTGGTTTATTACACAAATTGTTCTATAAACTATTCCTATAATACTTTCAATTGAGAATTTAAAGACTTCGCACTCTGAGATTTATACGATGGACATAATTCAACTTAAAAAAGCCTCGAAAAAATTTAGAGAATCATTTTTTACTCCTTCTAAGATTGTATTAAAAGATATTAACTTAACTGTGAGAAAAGGAGAATTTGTAATTCTCAAAGGAGAGAATGGTTCAGGAAAAACGACTTTATTAAACTTACTATGTGGACTCTTACAGCCAAGTTCAGGTCAAGTAAAATTAATGGGGTTAAAACCACAATTACCTGATTCTAGGTTTGGTTTAGGATGTGTCTTACAAAATACAGATATTCCTGATAATATTAAGGTAAAAGAACTCATCGAACTTTGGCAAAGTTACTATCCTCATCCCTTCACTATAGGGGAAATTCTTAAAAGAGTTAATCTAGAAAAACAAGCAGAATCATGGGCTAATGATTTATCTGGTGGACAGAAACAACGACTATACTTTGGTCTAGCACTCATTGGGAATCCTCAATTATTGATTTTAGATGAACCTACCAGAAATTTAGATGATGACAGCTATGAGGATTTTTGGAAGCAAATTGCCATCTGTCGTCAAGAAGAAAAAACTATTTTAATGGTAACTAATAATCAATCAGATCAAGAAAAGCTCAAGCAATTTCAAACCCGAATTGTTACTCTACAGGATTATTCGGAAAATGTTAATAATTTGCAGCTAATTGAAGAGAATAATAAAGATTTCTTGATGTCTGATTATAATGATCAGGAAAAGGATATATCTCTTCCTCTAAAAGTAAATTATTTAAATACTTTGATTAAACAAATTAGATTTGAAGGGCTACAATTGATTCGTACTCCCTCTTTTCTAGTGGGAATATTTTTAATGTCTTTAATTCCATTCTTATTTGTTTTTTTTAGTGATTTACTTGAGGTTGCTAAAAATAATAACCGACTATCTAAATGGATTTCATCAAATTTAGATTTAGACGTTTTCAATAATCCTATCCCTCAGTTAACCGCTGTATGCGGAATACTTTTATTTATCATAGTGATTGAAAGGTTAGCAAAAAGAATTGCTATAGAACGTTCAGAAAAATGGCTAAACTTATTTAAAGTTAGTCCCATTCCATCAAGTATTTATATTACAGCAAAGTTATTTACTGTAGTCTTAATTAGTTTTATATTTATAGCAACTTATTTTGGTATTGCTACATTACTTTTAAATATTGAAATTACTTTGAATTTCTGGATCAATACCATACCTATCTTAACGTTAGGAATTATTCCTTTTGCTTTGCTAGGTCTGGCATTAGGCTTTTCACTTGAACCTAAAAGTGCTGATTCTATTTTAGGATATTCGCTGATACTGATTCCAATCCTTTCTGGTGCATTTTCGGGGTTTCTTCAATATATTCCGTATAGCTTAAATTATTCTCTTATTGGTGATGTTTTAGTCCTATCACCGTTTTATCATTATTTTAATCTTGTCAAGTGGGGCGTAGATATTAATAATGATGGTCAAGTTGTCTTACATATTCTTTGGTTGTTGTGGGCTACTTTATTGTTTGGTGGTTTAGCTGTGTGGTCATATCAAAGAGAAAACCTTGTTAAGAGATAATATAGCGATCCCATATCTTATGTAAAAAGTTGACTCGACTTTTGCCCTCTAGAATTGGGCCAGAGCAAAGCGTGAGGATTTGGGGGCGATCCCCTCTTCTTTTCCCCCCTTTCAAAGGGGGGTTAGGGGGGATTACTTACTCGCGCCTGTTGGCATTCCTAAAATGTCCTCAATCTTGGGCATTTCTTCTAAGGGAATGACGCGACCTTCTTCCTCAAAATTCTCAATTTGATCAAAGTTGAGATAACGATACAAGTCATCAGCAAAAGGATTAATTTTCTCTTGCACAATGGAGAGATATTCCTCAACAGTAGGAATATAACCCAACAGTGCACAAACCGCAGCTAACTCCGCAGAACCGAGATAAACTCGCGCGCCTTTCCCCATACGATTATTAAAGTTACGGGTTGAAGTAGAGAAGACCGTTGCTTCATCTTCCACTCGCGCTTGGTTTCCCATACACAGGGAACAACCAGGCATTTCCGTCCGTGCGCCAGCAGCAGCAAAGACACCATACACGCCTTCTTCGCGGAGTTGTTTCTCATCCATACGAGTCGGCGGACAAATCCAGAGGCGAACTTTTGCCACACCAGCATCTTCTAAAATCTTAGCAGCCGCGCGATAGTGACCAATGTTGGTCATGCAAGACCCGATGAAGACCTCATCAATTTTATCCCCTGCACACTCTGACATTAACTTCACATTATCGGGGTCATTCGGTGCAGCAACAATCGGTTCTTTAATCTCGTTTAAGTTAACTTCAACCGTATCCACATATTCGGCATCTGCATCCGCTTCTAGTAACTCAGGCTTATCTAACCATTCCTGCATTTTGGCTGCACGACGTAACAGGGTACGGGAGTCTTGATAGCCTCGCGCCACCATATTTTTAATCAAGGCAATGTTGGAATTGAGATATTCCGCGATGGTTTCTTTCCCTAACTTAATCGTACAGCCAGAACAAGAGCGTTCAGCAGTGGCATCGGTTAATTCAAAGGCTTGTTCTACTTTCAAGTCGGGTAAACCTTCCATCTCCATAATGCGACCGGAGAAGACATTTTCCTTAACTTCGGTTCCAACCGTTAACTTCCCTTGCTGCATGGCGACATAGGGAATGGCGTTAACGATATCCCGCAGCGTAACACCTGGCTGTAATTCTCCTGTAAAGCGCACTAAAACCGATTCTGGCATATCCAGAGGCATTGCCCCCAAAGCAGCAGCAAACGCCACTAAACCGGACCCTGCGGGGAAGGAAATCCCAAGGGGAAAGCGTGTATGAGAGTCACCACCAGTTCCGACCGTATCGGGAAGTAACATCCGATTTAACCAAGAGTGAATAATTCCATCTCCGGGTTTTAAGGAAACCCCACCTCTGTCTGCGAAGAAGTCGGGAAGTTGTTGATGGGTTTTCACATCCACCGGTTTCGGATAGGCTGCGGTGTGACAGAAACTTTGTAAAACGAAGTCCGCATTGAAGCCAAGACAAGCCAGTTCTTTTAACTCATCGCGAGTCATCGGTCCAGTGGTATCTTGTGATCCAACCGTGGTCATCATCGGTTCGCAAGAGGTTCCGGGACGAACACCATCAACACCACAAGCGCGTCCCACCATTTTTTGTGCCAAAGTGAAGCCTTTATTATTTTCTTTGGGAACTTCGGGACGAGTAAACAGAGATGTGACTTCTAAGCCTAATGCTTCTCGGGTTTTATCCGTCAAAGCCCGTCCAATCATCAGGGGAATGCGTCCGCCCGCACGGACTTCATCTAAGATCGTGTTGGGTTTCGGCGTAAAGGTGGTTAAGGTTTCTCCCGCTTCGTTAGTAATCTTTCCTTCGTAGGGATAAATTGTAATGACATCTCCTGTATTCATTGGGGTGACATCACACTCAATGGGAAAGGCGCCGGAGTCTTCTGCAGTATTGAAAAAGATCGGGGCAATTTTCCCGCCGAGAACATATCCGCCAGCGCGTTTGTTGGGAACGTTGGGAATATCATGTCCGATGTGCCATAGCATGGAGTTAATTGCAGATTTTCGGGATGATCCGGTTCCCACGACATCCCCCACATAAGCCACCGGTAAGCCTTTTTCTTTCAGTTGCGCCAGTTGTTCTAAGCCCTCTGGCATTCGTGACTCTAACATAGCAAGGGCGTGAAGAGGAATATCAGGGCGGGTTGTGGCGTGAGGCGCAGGAGATAGATCATCTGTATTGGTTTCTCCAGGCACTTTAAAGACTGTCACTTGGATCTGTTTCGGAACTTCTGGCTTATTGATAAACCAAGTTCCTTCCGCCCATTCATCAATCACTTGTTTGGCATATGGATTGTCTTGCGCCAGTTCAAAGACATCGTTAAACGCATCAAAGGCGAGGATAGTCTGGCTGAGAGCATTTGCTGCTTTTTGGGCAAGGTTCGTGTCAGAGGATTGGAGAAACTCAATCAGAGATTGGACATTATAGCCACCGACCATGGTTCCGAGAAGTTCCACGGCTTCTTCTGCGGTGATCAGCGGACAGTTGACTTCTCCTTTTCCAATGGCGGTGAGAAACCCTGCTTTAACATAAGCTGCTTCATCCACACCAGGGGGAACGCGATCGCGCAATAAATATAATAATTCTTCTTCAGTTCCTTCGGGAGGCTGTTTTAATAGCTCACATAACTCGGACGTTTGTTCGGCGTTGAGGGGAAGTGGGGGAATACCTTGTTTTGCTCTTTCTGCTGCGTGTTGCCGATACGTTTCTAACATTTTTGCGTGAGTTCTCCTATCGTGTATCTATACTATTTCACCGATCATAGTCTTCTAAGATCATTGTAATTGTAGCGACAGCACCATCTGGTAGGAGTCAACGGTGATTGACCCCTGCTTTGGGATCGTCTGACAATCCGTTAAGATAAGAATTCGACTAGACAGACAAGGAGGAAGACGTAGTGGCTGAATTTGATTATGATCTGATTATTCTCGGTGCAGGGGTCGGCGGACATGGCGCAGCGCTGCATGCGGTCAAACGCGGACTCAAAACTGCCATCATTGAAGCGAAAGATATGGGCGGAACCTGTGTGAATCGCGGTTGTGTTCCCTCGAAAGCCCTACTGGCAGCATCTGGACGAGTCAGGGAATTACAAGACTCCCACCATTTAGAAAGTTTAGGCATTAATATTGGGAACGTCAACTTTGATCGCGCTACCATTGCGGGTCATGCCCAAAACCTTGTGGAAAAGATCCGGGGCGACATGAGTAACAGTTTAGATCGCCTCAAGGTGGATACCATCAACGGTTGGGGAAAAGTGGTTGCGCCACAAAAAGTTAGTATCCTCACAGAAGAAGGAGAAAAAACCATCACTGGCGAAAATATTATCCTTTCTCCCGGTTCTACTCCCTTTGTTCCCCCCGGTATTCAAATTGATGGCAAAACTGTCTATACTAGCGATGATGCGCTCAAACTAAGCTGGATTCCCGATTGGATCGCGATTATTGGTAGTGGTTACATTGGTTTAGAATTTTCTGATATTTATTCGGCACTCGGGTCTGAGATTACCATGATTGAGGCGTTAGATAATCTCATGCCGGGCTTTGATCGCGATATTGCTAAGATTGCCGAACGGGTTTTAATCAAACCTCGGGATATTGAAACTCACACTGCAACCCTCGCAAAAAGTGTGAAACCCGGTTCCCCAGTGGTTATTGAACTCGCAGATGCAAAAACCAAAGAAGTAACAGAGGTTTTAGAAGTGGATGCAGCGTTAGTCGCCACTGGGCGTATTCCTGCCACGAAAAATATTGGGTTAGATCATATTGGCGTAGAAACGGATCGTCGTGGTTTTATTCCCACGAATGACCATTTACAAGTGACTGTCAACGGTGAACCAGTTCCCCACTTATGGGCGATTGGTGATGCAACCGGTAAGATGATGTTAGCCCATACCGCTTCTGCACAAGGGATTTCGGCGGTAGAAAATATTTGTGGCGATGACCATGTGGTGAATTACCGCGCGATTCCCGCAGCAGCCTTTACCCATCCCGAAATTAGTTATGTTGGCTTAACCGAAGATGCAGCCAAAGAACTTGGAAAAGAGGAAGGCTTTAAAGTTAAATCGGTTCGCACCTATTTCAAAGCTAATTCTAAAGCCCTC
>JAVLCL010000086.1:953-3057 GCA_031580825.1 Halothece sp. Uz-M2-17 | reverse complement strand
TGGGGTTGCAAAAATTATTTATCGTCAAGATACCGGAGAATTATTAGGGGCGCATATTATCGGAATGCACGCTTCTGATCTGATTCAAGAAGCAGCAAATGCTATAGCCTCTGGTCAACCGGTACAAAATTTAGCCTTTAATGTTCACACCCATCCCACCCTATCCGAGGTGTTAGATGAAGCCTTTAAACGGGCGGAAGTTAAGGCTTAGAGCAGCACTTCTCGGACAGGTGAGATACATTCTTATTCCTTGTTATTCGTTCTTCGGGACATCATTGTCATAATCGACCCTGAACGAATAACACATAATGAAATCTCTTTGTTTTCCAACCGACTAAGAAACACTCTAGCAATTTAATTCATTGATAAAATTTTAGTAACTGTAAATGATGAAAATTAGAAGACGACCTCCCAATCCTGCTGTTAATGTTGATACGGTGCGCTATCAAGTAGCGTTTCCAAATGATGAACCGCAAAATATTCTCGAAAAAATTGTTTGGCAAAAAGAGAAAGAAGTGGATCGCCAACGGGAAAAGTTGCCATTTCTTCAGTTAGGAAAACAAGTGAAAGAAAATGCCCCTCCTGTACGGGATTTTTTAGGGGCTTTGCAAAATGGAAAACTTAATCCAGCATTAATTGCAGAAGTTAAAAAAGCCTCTCCTAGTAAAGGGGTAATTCGAGAAGATTTTGATCCGATCGCGCTAGCAAAAGCCTACGAAGAAGCAGGGGCAAGTTGCTTATCCGTTCTAACAGATGTGGAGTTTTTTCAGGGGAGTTTTGAAAATTTAAGACTAGCGAGAAATGCCGTTAATCTTCCGGTATTATGTAAGGAATTTATTATTTATCCTTACCAAATTTATCAAGCGCGGTTAGTCGGTGCGGATGCAATTTTATTAATTGTTGCGATCTTAAATGATCAAGATTTAAACTATTTTGTCAAGATTATTAACAGTTTAGGTATGACTGCACTCGTAGAAGTTCATACCTTAGAAGAACTCGATCGCGCTCTTAATATTGATGGTATAAGCCTCATTGGCATTAATAACCGTAACTTAGAAGACTTTTCTGTGGATGTCCAAACAACCGCCGATTTAATCAGTCAACGCCAAGAACAATTCAAGCAAAAAGAGATTACCATTGTCAGTGAGTCAGGATTGCATACAGCTGAGGATCTGAAAGTGGTTCAACAAGCTGGGGCGAGTGCGGTCTTAATTGGAGAATCTCTTTTAGTGCAATCGGATCCTAAAAGCGCGATCGAATCTTTGATTCGGTGAGCTTCACGCGATCGCGTCCTTGTATAATAGGTAGCACAATCATTTAAATGCCCTTCATTGGTTAGCCCCTTGTTGGCGTACCTCCTCACAAACATTTATGGAACCGCTACCTCTTCCCTCCCACGTTCATTACGAGTTACTCTTACAACTCCTCGAACGACAAACCATTACTGCAACTTACACCAACCCAGCTTTACGAGAACAAACGCGACAATTGATTATCACCTTACGCAAAGCACTCGCCCAACAAAAACAAATTGAGGCGATGTGTGAACAAACGAATTATCCGATAGACTATCGCTGGTCATTGAATCGAGATCCGCAACGAGTGGAATCTTTTAGCTCTGAGCAGTAAGGTGAGATAATATAACCCGCTAACTCCGACCGCCTTGCGCGTAGCGAAAGCTACTGTCGCACACATCGCGTTGTCATCAACCGTTAACGAGCCTTTAGAAATACCGAAATATCTAAGGTGGAAACAGTTGCTTGGAAAGATAATGGGAGGGGACTTTGCACCGATTACTAGATATAAAGGAGATGCTATGGAAAATAAAGATTTACTGATGATTCCTGGACCCACACCGGTACCAGAAAATGTCCTACTTGCCCAAGCTAAACACCCCATCGGTCATCGTAGCCCAGACTTTAGCGAAATTATTGCTGAAATTAATGAAAACTTAAAATGGCTGCATCAGACGCAACAGGATGTTTTAACTGTTACCGCTAGTGGAACTGGTGCGATGGAAGCAGGAATTATTAACTTTCTTAGCCCCGGCGATCGCGTGATCGTTGCTTCCAATGGTAAATTTGGCGAACGCTGGGCAGAAATT
>JAVLCL010000086.1:0-943 GCA_031580825.1 Halothece sp. Uz-M2-17 | reverse complement strand
AACACATTACCGCAGAATGGGGAGATGCACTCGATCCAGAAGCCATCCGCGAGAAACTAGACGCGGATACCAACAAAGAAATTAAAGCGGTTATTGTTACTCACTCCGAAACTTCTACTGGGGTTTTAAATGATTTAGAAACCATTAATCGCCATGTCAAAAATCATGGGGAAGCCTTGATCATGGTTGATGCAGTCACCAGCTTGGGGGCTGTTAGTCTTCCCATTGATGAATGGGGCTTGGATGTGGTTGCATCCGGTTCCCAAAAAGGCTATATGGTTCCCCCAGGGTTAGGCTTTATTGCAGTCAGCGAAAAAGCCTGGCAAGCCTACGAAACGGCTAAAATCCCCAAATTCTATTTTGATTTGGGAGCGTATCGTAAATCAACCGCTAAAAATAGTACCCCCTTCACCCCTCCGATTAATCTCATGTATGGGTTACAAACAGCCCTCCAAATGATGCGCAATGAAGGGTTAGAAAACATTTTTGCCCGTCACGAACGCAATACTCTCGCCACACGAGCAGCAATGGAAGCCCTCGGCTTACCCTTATTCGCCCCTAATCATGCAGCAAGCCTTGCGGTTACTGCGGTTGCACCGACAACGGTAGAAGCCGAAAAAGTGCGTTCTGTCATGAAAAAACAATTTAATATTGCCCTTGCAGGGGGACAAAATCAACTCAAGGGAAAAATTTTCCGCATTGGTCACTTGGGCTTTGTCAGTGAACGAGACGTTTTAACGGTGGTTGGTTCTCTTGAAGCAGCACTGCGAGAACTCGGACATGAAACGATGAATCCTGGAGCCGGTGTTGCTGCAGCGACTCGTATTTTTGCTGAGTCTTAGTCATCGCTCATAAGCTATTAAGCATTTAAATTGGCTTGTGGATATGAGGCAATAGGCAATAGGCAATAATGGGAGTGATCAGCCTTTCCAGCTAATTGCAA